>JAVBYL010000100.1 GCA_030824035.1 Humidesulfovibrio sp. | reverse complement strand
CGCTTCCGCCGCCGCCTGCCGCGCATGGTGTATTACACCATCCCCATTTACGTGGCCTTCTTCTTCCTCAAGCGCTGGGGCGTGTTCGACGCCATGGAAGCCTACATGGGCGAGCACATCGCCTTCCTCTCCTGGCTGCCGCCCCAGGCCATGGGCATCATCGCCTTCCACATGGCGGCGGAGACCACCGCTGGGTACGCCGCGGCCGGAGCCCTGGTGCAAACCGGCGGGCTCACCGTGAAGGAGCTGGTGCTGGCGCTGCTGGTGGGCAACATCCTGTCCTCGCCGGTGCGCGCCGTCCGCCACCAGTTCCCGTACTACGCGGGCATCTTCAAGCCCGGCCTGGCGCTCAACCTCATCATCAGCAACCAAAGCCTGCGCGCGGCCAGCATCGCGCTGGTCACCCTGGGCTACGCCCTCTGGGGCTAGGCGCGCTTCCCACTCGCCCATATGCAAAGCGCCCTGCGGACAGATGATCCGCAGGGCGCTTTTTTGTTGAACAGACTGTTGGCGCGCGGCCGAAAGCCTAGCCCCGGCAGCGGTGCTTGGTGTCCTGGCCTTCCTTGATGAAGATGACGGCCTCGGCCACGTTGGTGGAAAGGTCGCCGATGCGCTCCAGGTGGCGCGAGGCCATGATGACGTGCACGCTGCGCTCCACGAGGCGGGTCTCCTCCACCATGGAGCTGATGACCTCCTTGAGCACCTTGAGCGAGAGCTCGTCGGCGGTGTGGTCCATGGCGCAAATCTGCCCGGCCAGGTCGGTGTCCATGTCGGCAAAGGCGCGCAGGGCCTTGCTCAGCATGTCCAGCACGTGGGCGGCCAGCTGCTCCATGCGCGGGTTGGGCGGCAGGGAGGCCCGGGTGGAAAGGAACACCGCCCGGTGCGCCAGGTTCACGGCCTCGTCGCCCACGCGCTCCAGGTTCACGGACATGCGCATGGCCCCGATGATGCTGCGCAGGTCGCAGGCCATGGGCTGGTCCAGGGCCAGCAGCTCCAGGGTGTAGGCGTCGATCTTTTCTTCCAGGGCGTTGATGTCCACATCGTTCATGATGACGGACTCGCCCAGGTCGGAGTCGCCCTCCAGGTAGGCGCGCACGGAATCGCGCGCGGCGCGCTCCGAGAGGGCGGCCATGCGCAGCACCAGCATGCGCAGTTCATCAAGCTTTTGGGTAAAGTGTATACGCTGCGTCATATGCTGCTCTCCTAGCCGAAGCGGCCGGTGATGTAGTCTTCCGTTTGGCGGTTGCGCGGCTTGGTGAAGATGGTGCGCGTGTCGCCTTCCTCAATGAGCTTGCCCATGTAGAAGAAGGCCGTGCGGTCGGACACGCGGGCGGCCTGCTGCATGGAGTGCGTGACGATGATGATGGTCAGGTCGCGCTTGAGCTCGTGGATGAGGTCTTCGATCTTCTGGGTGGCGATGGGGTCCAGGGCGCTGGCGGGCTCGTCCATCAGCAGCACCTCCGGCCGCACGGCCAGGGCGCGGGCGATGCACAGGCGCTGTTGCTGCCCGCCGGAAAGTCCCAGGGCCGAGGTGGTCAGGCGGTCCTTCACCTCGTCCCACAGGGCGGCCCCGCGCAGGGAGGCCTCCACGCTCTGGTCCAGGGTCTTCTTGTCGCCAATGCCGTTGACGCGCAGCCCATAGGCCACGTTCTCGTAAATGGTCTTGGGGAAGGGGTTGGGCTTTTGGAACACCATGCCCACGCGCCGCCGCAGGGTCACCACGTCCACATCCGGGGCGTAGATGTCCTCGGTGTCCAGGGTCATCTTGCCGCTCACGCGGGTGCCGGGGATCAGGTCGTTCATGCGGTTGATGCAGCGCAGGAACGTGCTTTTTCCGCAGCCGGAAGGACCGATGAGGGCCGTGACCTGGCGCTCCTCAAAGGCGAGGTCGACCTGGTGCAGGGCGTGGAAATCGCCGTAGTGGAAGTCCAGGTTTTCCGAAAGGATCTTGATGTTCGTCATGGGGTCTCCGCCGCTTGGGATGTCCATCGCCTTGCGCCTCCCGCACGCCCGTGGGCCTGGGGCGCATCTGCTCCGGAGCGCAAGATACGGCTCCGCTGCGACGGCCCCGCCACGGGCATGTGACGATTCTGTGACGAACGATCGGGCGGCGCCCACGCCCGCACATTCCCCCGCCTTGCCGACCTAGCGGGCCAGGGGGATGGTCAGCTTGACGCCCGTGGGGCCGGGCTCCACAACGGGGGAGACTTCCGGGCGCACGGCGCCCTGGCGGAACTCCAGGGAAAGGCGCAGACGGTCCGGGTGCTCGCCGACGACGGCCACCTTCACCGGGCCGGTATCGTAGCGCAGCACCACCCCGCCCTTCTTGCGCCACTGGCCGCGCAGGTCGAGGGCGAGCTTGCGCGGGGCGGCCATGTTGAAATGCGTCACGCGCTCCACCGGGGCGTTGGTGGCCACATGCACCACCACTTGGCTCGGCTGGAACTCCAGGCGTATGTCGCCCACCAGGAGGCCTGCGGAGGCATCCGTGGGCAGGGTGACGGGCTCCACGGCGTTGCTCGGTCCCTGGGGTGTTTCCAGGGCCTTGGGGTCCACAACAGGAACGGGAACAGGAGCGGGCTTGGGCTTAGGGGCCGGGGCAGGAGTGGGCTTGGGCTCAGGTTTGCTTTCGGGCTTGGACTCCGGCGTGACAGGCGGCGCGGCAGGCGGCGCGGCAGCGGGCTTGACCTTTGCGGCGGGCCGGGCAACAGGGCCAGGCTTGGCGGACTCCACCTTGGCGGACTCCGGCTTGGCAGCGACAGCCTTGGACTCTGCGGCCTTGGCGGGGGCATTCGTGCCAGCTTCCGGCTTCACGGCTTCTGGCTTAATTGCCTCTGGCTTAACGGGCTCTGGCTTAACGGGCGCGTTTTTTCCGGGAACGGGCTTGGGGGTCGGGGCAGACGCGGGCTTCGCCGTCGGCTTGACTGTCGGCTGGGCCGCAGGCTTGGCCGTAGGCGTCGCCTCGGGCTTTTTGGCGTCAGGTGCCGGAGTCGTGTCCTTCGCCACGTCCTTCGCCGCGTCCTTGCTGGTATCGGCGCTTTTCGCCTCGGCGGGGGCGGCCTTCAGCTCACCCAGGGCAGACGGGCGAACAGCTTTTTCCACCGGCAAGCGGACCTCATTGCCCGCAGCCAGCGCATTGCCACACAGCAGAACCAGCGCCAGGGAGGCCCCGGCGAAATGCTTCACCATTTTGCTCATGCCACGCTCCCGTGCCGTTTTGGCGTACGTACACAATTTTCAGGGCGTTGGCAAAGGCGCGCGGTCCATATTCTCCCAAAAGTCCATCAGCCGCCCGGCCACCTTGGCCTCGGACCAGCAGCGCTCCACAAACAGGCGCGAGGCTGCGCCAAGCTCCCGGCACAGTGCGCGGTCGGCGGCCAGCTCCCGCAGCCGGGCCGCCAGCTCGTCGCGATCGCGGGCCACCACCCAGGGCAGTTCGTGCGTGCCCGCGAACTCCACCACATGCCGCCGGTTCCATTCGTCCAACCCGGCGATGACCGGGATGCCCTGGCTGAGGCCCTCCAGGCTGCTGACGCCGTAATAGCCCTGCATGTGGTCGAACAGAACGTGGCAGGCCCGCTTGCGCGCCAGGCACTCCGCGTTGGGCACGTTGTCGATGAGATCCAGCGCCACGCAGCCGGGCGGCAGCTGCTCCACCACGGCCAGCAGGTCATCGGTGTTTTTGAGGTCCTTGCGGGTGGGCGAGTGCGCCAGCCGCAGCGGCCCCTGCCAGCAGGCCGGAGTACGCGAAAGGGGCAGAAAGAGCGGCTCGTCCTGCGGCACAAGGTTCGGCTGCCACTGCGCCTCCGGCATCATGGCGTGCAGGTCCGGGGTGCTCACCAGCAGGTTGCGGCGGCCCAGGGCGCGGTACTTGTCGCGGAAGCGCCGGGGGTCGCTGCGGAAGTCGTGGTGGCCGTGCTCGTGGTGCACCACGGCCTTGCCGCGCAGGTGGTCCGCCGGGCAAAACGGACCCAGGCGCAGGTGCTCGTCCGCCGTCATGTGGAAATGGAACACATCGCTGGTTTTCAGCAGCCGCTCCAGCTCCGCCAGGCCCGCCTCATCCAGGTCGGGCACGTGCAGATCCTTTTCCCAGGCGTGCGTGTAGCGCGTTTCCAGGGTGACGATGCGGCAGGTGTGGCGACCGGAGCGGTTCACCGCCTTGCAGAACTGGATGCCCGTGCCCGCCGGGTCGTTCACCGCGATCATCAGCACGTTCATTTGCTGGACTCCACCGCCTTGAGCTCGCCCGCGCGGTCGCGCCCCAGGTCCATGCCAGACAGGCCGGACTTGGGCAGGTGCAGCGACATGGCGCGCAAGGTTTGGAAGGGGGCGGAGACCTCCGCGCCGGAGGCCAGGGTGCAGTCCAGCACGTGCCCGCCGCGTGTGCGGTCCTGGGTGAGGAAGTGCCAGTGCCAGCCCGGCACGCCCAGCCCACGGACGAAATCCGGCCCGCGCAGGCCCACCAGGGTGCCTCGGACGTCCTCGAACCGGAACACGGCCTGGCCCTTGGCCACCTCCGCCAGGGGTCGGAAGGGCGGGGACTGGCGCGGCACGCTGCGGGCGGTGAGGCTGGCGAAATCCGCATCCAGGCGCACGGCGGCGAAACGGCTGAGGTCGCCCACCTTGGCGGTGATGGCGGCGTCCAGGGCGGCCTCCAGCGCTTTCAGATTGGAGGCGGCGGGCAGGCTGGCCGCGCCCTCGGGCCGGAAGCGCACCACCTGGGCGAAGGGGGTGGTGACGCCCATGGCCGGGCGACGCACCACGCCGTCAAAGGGCACCTGGTACACCACGCCGTCCAGCACCACCATCTCGCCGTCCAGGCCGTCGAAGGTGCCCAGGCCGAGGGTTCCGTGCCCGCGCAACGTGCCCAGGGTCTGGGAGCCGCCGTAGGCACCGGCCAGCAAGGCATCGATGACGCCGACCTGATAGAGTTCCGAGGTGGCTTGGCGAGCCTTCGGCGCCTTGGCGTGGGCAGGGGCCAAGGAGAAGGCAAGGAGCGCGGCGGCCAGCAGGGCGGCCCAAAACGTGCGGTGGGAGTGCTTCATGCTCAAACCTCGTGGCAAGAGTTGTTCAGGCGCTTGACCCAGACATCGCCGGTATGGGTGAGGTACAGGAGCTTGCGGCCCTTCACTCCGCCCGTTTCCGCCTTGGCGATGCGCACCCCCCGGGTCATGAGCCCCTCCCGGACGGCGCGGACGTTGCGCCCGCCGATGTCGTACAGGTTGCCCCGGCCAGCGGTCATGATGCCCGAGGCCCCGCCAAAGAGCTTGACCACAAGCTGCGACGGATCGATGCGCAGGCGCATGAAGCTTGCGAACATATTTTCCAGGGCCGTGTCAACAAAGCGGCACACCTGCGGGTCTCGCCCGCGCTCCTCGTACCCCTGGCTGCTGGGCAAAAAAGCGTGGCAAATGGCGCCGATGCCGCGCGCCGGGTCGCAGAGGGTGACGGCGACGCAGGACCCCAGCACGGTGGTCACCAGCGTCGGCTTGACGGCCAGGAAGCAGTCGCCGGTTTGCAGATACACCTTCGGGTACCGATCGAGATCCAACACCTGCGCGCTCCCCTGCTGTTCCATAAAGATAGGAACAGTATTCATCAACGAAAAGGGCTTGGCAAGTCAAGGGATTGGAGGGCCGCAAGGCGGCGTGGATGCTGGGGAAAGGGAGCTATTCGCCGGTGTCGTCGAAGCTCAAATGGAAGGCGGCTGCGTAGAAGTAATGGAAGAAGTCTACGTATTCCAGATGGATGTGTTCCGGAACGGCGATACGCGCCGGGGCGAAATTGATGATGCCCTTGATGCCCGCGCCGATGAGATAATTTGCGGCACGCTGGGCGCGCTCCGGCGGGGTGGTGATGATGCCGATCTCCAGGCCGTATTCCTTGACCTTGGCGGGCAGCTGCCGCGAGCACACGATCTCCATGCCCTCGACGATTTCACCGATCTTGTAGGGGTCGCAGTCGAAGGCGCCGCGGATGATGAAGCCCTTGCGGCCGAACTCACGGTGGCGCAGCAGGGCACGGCCCAGGTTGCCCACGCCCACCAGGCCGCAGTTCCACACGCGGTCGATGCCGAGGGAGCGCTTGATGGAGGTGATGAGGTCCTGGACGTAGTAGCCCACGCCGCGAACGCCAAACTCGCCAAAGTAGGCGAGGTCTTTGCGGATTTGCGAGGAGTTGAC
>JAVBYL010000028.1 GCA_030824035.1 Humidesulfovibrio sp. | reverse complement strand
CTGCAGCGACGAGGTCATCATCCGCGCCATGGAGAGCGTGGGCCTGGGCCGCCTGACCGCGCGCCTGGACGAGTACGACAACTGGGAGCAAGTGCTGCCGCAGCGGGTCCAGCAGCAGCTGGGCTTTGTGCGCGTGTTGCTGCACCAGCCGCCGTGGGTATTCCTGGAGGAGGCCACCGATGCCTTTGATTCGGAAGGCGAGCGTCAGATTTTGGAAACGCTGTTCCGCGAGCTGCCCGGCTCAACGGTGCTGAACATCAGCTTCCATTCGGATTTGAGCCCGCTGCACCACCGCACCCTGACCCTGAACCGCGCCGGGGAGACCAAGGTGCTGTTCGGTGTGCGACGCGGCCAGAACGGCAACGGGCAGCACTAGCTGTGAAGTTGCCGGAGGTCGCGCACTGCCTCTCTGGTTCGGCTGGTGTAAAGGCCATTTGTAACGCATTATGATTCCTGAAAAAAAATAGTGCCCACTCATCGGAGGTGCCCATGCGCAGACTCTTGTCCTGCCTCGCCCTGCTGTTCGTTTTGGCCGCGCCAGCCATGGCCGAGCCTGTGGCCAAACCCATTCCCATCGGCATCGCCGTGGCAACCACCAGCAACGTCGCGCTTTTCGGCGAGGAGCAGGTCAACGGCGCACGCATCGCCGAGGCCTACTTCAATGCCCAGGGAGGCGTGAATGGCACTCCCATCAAGCTGGTCATCCAGGACACCGCAGGCGACGAGGCCGGGGCGGTCAATGCCTTCCAGAGCCTGATCAGCGCCAAAGTCGTGGGCATCATCGGCCCCACGCTTTCCCAGCAGGCCTTTGCAGCCGCCCCCCTGGCGGAGCGGGCCAAGGTGCCGGTGGTTGCGCCCTCGAACACCGCCAAGGGCATCCCGCAGATCGGCGAATACATCAGCCGCATTTCCGCCCCCATGACCGTGGTGGCCCCCATCTCGCTGAAAAAAGCCCTGGCGATCAATCCCAACATCAAAAAAGTGGCCGTCCTGTTCGCGCAGAACGACGCGTTTTCCACCTCCGAGACTTCCGTTTTCCAGGAGGCCATCAAGACCCTGAACCTGACGATGGTGTCTGTGCAGAAGTTCCAGACCACCGACACGGACTTCACCACACAGGTGACGGCCATCCTGGGCGCAAGGGCCGATCTGGTTGTCATCTCCGGCCTTGCTGCCGATTCCGGCAACTTGGTCAAGCAGCTGCGCCAGTTTGGCTACAAAGGCCAGATAGTGGGAGGAAACGGGCTCAACTCGCCGAACATGTTCCCGGTGTGCGGGGCGCTGTGCGAGGGCATCCTGGTGGCGCAGGCCTACAGCCCCATGGCGGAGCTCCCGGTGAACAGGGACTTCGTCAAGAAGTTCACGGAGGCGTACAAAAAAGCGCCCGCCCAGTTCTCGGCCCAAGCCTTCACCGCTGTCCAGGCCGTTGTTGAGGCCCTGCGCAAGGCGGAAAAGGACACCAAGAAGAAAATCACCTCCATGGAACTGGCCGAGGCGCGTCAGGCCGTGAACAAGGCGCTGCTCTCCGGCATGGTCATCCACTCCCCGCTGGGCGAAATCAGCCTGGACCGCCAGGGTGAGGTGATCCAGAAGCAGTTCTACGTTTCCACAATCAAAATGAACCCCGACAAGAAGACCGGAGCCTTCGTTTTGACCAAGTAGCTCAGGCACGGGGGAGCGTGCTCCCCCTTTCGCCGCCGTCCCAACCCTCAACGGAAAGCCCGGTTTCACGGATGGTTGCATGTCCTTAGCCTGGTTTCTGCAAAACCTCCTCAACGGGCTGTCCATCGGCAGCGTCTATGCCGTGTTCGCCCTGGGCTACACGCTGGTGTTCTCCATCCTGGGCATCATCAACTTCGCCCACGGCGCGGTGTTCACCCTGGGAGCCTACCTCACCTATGTGCTGGCCGTTGGCGAGTTCGGCCTGAATGGCATGCTGGCCGGGGTGACGCTGCCCTTCAAGTTGCCCTTTGCGCTGGCTCTGCTCGTGGGTGCGGCTCTATCCGGGCTGGCTGGCGTGGCCGTGGAGCGCATGGCCTTCAGACCATTGCGCAAGCGCGGGGCGGATGCCTTGCTGGCACTGGTTTCGAGCCTCGGTGTTGCCCTCATCCTGGTGAACTTCATCCAGTATCTCTTCGGCGCGGAAATATACTCCTTTCCGCCCGATATCCTGGGGGATCTGCCCCCGGCCATGCTCTTCCAGGTCGGCGAGGAGTTTGTGGCCGTGCGCACCATCCAGGCCGTGCTCTTCGGCGTCAGCCTGCTTATGCTCCTGCTGCTGGTCTGGTTCATCCAGTTCACCAAGCGGGGCAAGGCGTTGCGGGCCATGGCGGAAAATCCGGAAACGGCGAGCCTTCTGGGAATCAACGTGGACACGTTCGTGCTGGGCACGTTTTTCATTTCCGGGGTGCTTGGCGGCCTGTCCGGTACGCTCATCGGCGTCAGCTTCGGCCTGGCCGGCCCCTACTTCGGGGTGTCATACGGGCTCAAAACCCTGGCCGTCATAGTGCTTGGCGGCCTCGGCTCCATTCCTGGGGCCGTGCTGGGCGGGCTGGTCATCGGGCTGGCCGAGGCCTTTCTGCCGCCAGACCTGTCCTCCTTCAAGGAGGCTGTGGCCTATGCGCTGCTCTTCATCGTCCTGCTGGTGCGGCCCCAGGGGCTTCTTGGCCACAACGCGGAAGAAAAGGTCTAGCCCGTGGAAGATTTCATCGCGCGCTACGGCTTCCTCTTCGTCACCATCCTGCAGCAGGCCCTGCTGGGCTTAAGTCTGTACTTCCCGCTCATGACGGGCCAGCTTTCGCTTGCCAGCATCGGCTTTTATGCTCTGGGCGGCTATGTGGCGGCCATCATGGGCACGCACCCGGAGCTGGCCCCCCTACGCGAGACCCTGGGCTTTTTCCTTTACCCCCTGGAGTGGCTCGTGGCGCTTGCGGCCTCAACGCTTCTCGGCGTTGCGCTAGGCTACCCAGCCCTGCGGCTGCGGGGCATCTATCTGGCCCTGGCAACCATCGCGTTTGTACTGACATTAGGCGTCGTTGTGCTAAGCCTGCCCATCGCAGGCGGGGCGGTGGGCATCTTCGCCATCCCCCAACCCTTTGAAGACAGGCTGGCTTACGCGTGGTTTTTCGGGCCGCTTTTGGCGCTCACGGTTTTCTTTCTGTGGCGGCTGGAACGCTCCGGCACCGGGCGGCTGTTCTTTTCCATCCGCGAGGACGAGCTGGCTGCCGCCGCAATGGGGGTCAACGTCACCGCCCGCAAGGTGCAGGCCTTTGTCATCGGCTGCGCCCTGGCCGGGGTGGTGGGCGCCATGAGCGCACCGCTGCTGAACACCTGGAACGCGCGCCAGGGCACCTTCGACGCCGCCGTGGCCTGCCTGGCTTATGTGCTCATCGGCGGCGCCCGCTCCAAGTGGGGGGCACTCCTTGGCGCAGCACTCCTGGTCAGCCTGCCCGAGCTCCTGCGTCCACTCAAGGACTCGCGGATGATCTTGAACGGGCTGGTGCTGGTGCTGGCCTGCGTGTACATGCCCCAGGGCATCGCTGGACTCTTCGCTCGGAGAAGATCATGACCGTCGTCCTCGCAGTGGACGATCTTACCAAGGCCTTCAGCGGGCTTATGGCCGTTTCGGACTTGAGCTTTGAGGTGCGCCAGGGCGAGATCTTCGGCCTCATCGGCCCCAACGGCGCGGGCAAGACCACGCTGTTCAACATGCTCACGGGCCTGACACGGCCCACGGCGGGCACGGTCCAGTTCCTGGGCCAGAACATTACCCAACAGTCTCCTGCCGCCATTGCCCGCATGGGGATGGCCCGGACCTTCCAGAATATTCGGTTGTTTAACTGCATGAGCGTGCTGGACAATGTGCTGGTGCCCATGCACGCCCGAGACGACGTGAGCCTCTGGGGCGGCGTGTTCGGCACGGCGCGGTCGAGGAGGCAGGAGCGCGAGGCCCAGGCCCGCGCACGGGAACTGGTGGCTTTGGTGGGCCTGGCCGACCGGGCGGAGGCCTCCGCCGGCAGCCTGCCTTACGGCGCTCGCAGGCGCTTGGAAATTGCGCGGGCGTTGGCGCTTTCCCCGAAGGTTCTGCTGCTGGACGAGCCAGCGGCCGGCATGAACCAGACGGAGAAGAAGGACCTTTCCGGTTTCATCAGGGAAATTCGCGATCGCTTCGATCTGACCGTGCTGCTTATTGAGCACAACGTGCCCATGGTCATGGGCCTGTGCCGCTCGGTGGCGGTGCTCAACTTCGGCCAGCTCATCGCCAAAGGCGCGCCAGAGGAAGTCCAGGCCGACCCCGCGGTCATCGAAGCCTATCTGGGAGTGTCGGACAATGCTTGAGCTCAATGCCGCCACCCTGGCCTACGGCCAGGCCACCGCCGTGCATGGGGTCTCCCTGCATGTCCGCCTGGGCGAAATCGTCACTCTCATCGGGGCCAACGGGGCGGGCAAAACCACCCTCCTGCGCGCGGTGTCGGGGCTTATCGCCCCGAAGTCCGGCTCCATCACCTTTGAGGGACGAACCCTGCGCGGGCTTTCCCCGGACAAGATCGTACGCCTGGGCCTGGCCCACTGCCCGGAGGGACGCCAGGTTCTCGCCAGCCTGAGCGTGCAGGACAACCTGGAGCTGGGGGCCTACATACGCTCCGACACGGCAGGCATACGCCAGGATCTGGACATGGTTTTCGACCTCTTCCCGCGTCTCAGGGAGCGCGCCGGGCAGCTGGCCGGCACCCTTTCCGGCGGGGAGCAGCAGATGCTGGCCATCGGCAGGGCGCTCATGTGCAGGCCGAAGCTCCTGCTTTTGGACGAGCCGAGCCTGGGCCTCGCGCCCATCATCACCCAGGGAATTTTCGACATCATCACCAACCTGAACTGGCAGGGCGTCACCATCCTGCTGGTGGAGCAGAATGCCCACATGGCCATGAAGATAGCCCACCGGGCCTATGTGCTGGAGGCCGGGCAAATCGTGGCTGAAGGCAACGCCCAGGAGTTGGCTGGCGACGAACGTGTGCGCAAGGCCTACCTGGGCTAGGCCGCGGCGCGGGACACCTTTGCCGGAACGCCCGCCGTCCTTTCCGCAGGGCCAGGCGGTTGCCCTTGCAATCGCCGCCACCTTTTAGGTATACATGACCATAGCCTACCCTCAATGAGTAGGTCTGCACCCTGGCAGGGCAGGTCTCAATCCATCGACGGGACCTGCTGGAGCCCTGAACCGCGCCGATGGAATTGCGAGAGCCCGCCATGCCAGCTTCTGCCGTGCCAGCTTCCACCACACACCGCCCCCACCCCAGCCGTCTGCGCGGCGTCAACCTTGGTGGTTGGCTGGTGCTGGAAAAGTGGATGACCCCGAGCCTGTTTGAAGGCCTTGAGGCCACGGACGAGACCACCTGGTGCGCGGAGCTGGGCCAGGAGGCGCCAGCGAGGCTGCGCGCCCACTGGGATCGCTTCATCACGCGGGAGGACTTCGCCTGGCTGGCGGGCGTGGGCATCAATTCCGTGCGCATTCCGCTGGGCCACTGGATCTTCGGCCCGCCGTATCCCTACCACGACAAGTACGGCGCCAACCCGCATCCCTTTGTCGAGGGCGGCATCGAGGTGCTGGACCGCGCCTTCCGGTGGGCCACGGAGTACGGCCTCTGCGTCA
The DNA here is from genome assembly GCA_030824035.1 of Humidesulfovibrio sp. Classification (GTDB taxonomy): domain Bacteria; phylum Desulfobacterota; class Desulfovibrionia; order Desulfovibrionales; family Desulfovibrionaceae; genus Humidesulfovibrio. The sequence goes on along the minus strand of JAVBYL010000028.1, from coordinate 566 downwards.
TCCTCGACCTGCACGCCGCGCCCGGCTGCCAAAACGGCTTCGACAACGGCGGCATCAAGGATGTGGTGGAGTGGCACACGCGCGAGGAGTATCTCGCCCATTCGGTTGCTGTGCTGGCGCGCCTTGCCGAGCGTTACGGCGCCGAGCCCGCCCTGTACGGCATCGAGCTGCTGAACGAACCGCGCTGGGACGTGCCCACGGAGCTCTTGAAGGGCTACAACGAGCGCGGCTACGAGGCCATCCGCAAGCACTGCCCGCCGGACCGCGTGGCCATAGTTTTCCACGATGGCTTTCGCTCCCACCGCGAGTACCTGGGGGCCATGCAGCCGCCAAAGCACCAGAACGTCATCTTCGACATCCACCGCTACCAGTGCTTCAGCCGCGAGGATCTGGACATGGACATCCACGGCCACCTGCACAAGGCTGGGGACCTGTGGCGCGAGGAAGCCCAGGAGATCCGCAACGAGCTGAAGCTCCCCTCCATCGTGGGCGAGTGGAGCCTGGGGCTGAACCTGGAGGTGGTGTCGCTCTGGGCCGAGGGACCGTACGACTACGCCCTGACCCAC
>JAVBYL010000292.1 GCA_030824035.1 Humidesulfovibrio sp. | reverse complement strand
CCCGGCCCCACCCTGCCCCTGTGGACCATGGGCGGCCTGGCCACCTTCGTCATGCAGGACCGCGAGTTCGTCCTCGACGCGGGCGGCAACGTCAGCGTGACCCTGGTGCGCCTGCTGCGCTGGATGGGCGCGGGCTCCGTGCTGCTGGTGGGCCAGGACCTGGCCTGGAAGGGCGAGAGCACCCACGCCTCCGGCCACCATGCCGCAGGGAGCGCCCCGGCCTTTGATCCCCAGCGCCACCAGCGCCTGCAAAACCTCTGGGGCGAGGAGATCATCTCCAGCATCCAGTACCTTACCTCCAAGCGCGACATGGAGGACGACATCCGCAAGTCCGACATGCGCGTGCGCAACCTGTACGGCGGCGGCGCCATCATCGAGGGAGCCCCGGCCGTGACCCTGCAGGAGGCCATCAACGATGGCTGCCTTTCCAGCGCGCCGGGCAGCAAAGAGCGCCTGCTGGAGCGCATGAACGCCTCGCGCACGCCCTGCCAGAACCTGCGGTTCGAGCCGCGCAGCCACATCTGGACCAGCTCCCTGCGGCATGTGGAAAAGCGCATGCAGAAGTTCTTCCGCGATTACAACGCCAAGCAGCACGAGATCCACGGCCTGCTGGAGCAGGCGCTGTTCTTCGTCAAGCAGGACCCGCTGTACCTGCCTTACCTGTTCAACGAGACCATCGACCTGGCCGGGCTGGCCCAAACGCGCCGCAGCTACAAGCCGGTGGACTTCAACGAGTTCAAGCGCATCGGCAAAAGCATTCTGACCAAGGTGCGCGAGGTGGACCGCTGCGTGTCCAGCCCGCAGGAAAACCGCCCCGCCTAGACCAAGATCTACCACCAACGCGACGAACGCCCGCCGGGAACGCTCCTGGCGGGCTTTTTCTTTGGGCCCGCGCGTCCCGTCCGCGCGACACATCCGCGCGCCACGGCAGCGTGTTGCATGCGCCCGCAAATGGACCTATAAGGCCGCATGCCGCGCACAGCCCCCGCCCCCCTCACGGCCACCGCCGTGCTTTCCCTGCCCCTGCTGCTGGTGGCCGGGGGCTGCCTGGCGCTTTGGGGCACGGAGGCCGCCGTGGCGGCGCACTTCGCCCTCTGGCGGGCCGAGCATCAAACTGCCACGCGGCTGCTCACCTACTACACGGACTTCGGCAACCTCGCCTTCTACCTCGTGTACGCGGGCATCCTGGTCCAGGCCCTGCGCCAGCGCAGCAAGGACCGCCTGTGCCTGGTGCTGGCCTACCTCGGGGCGCAGCTGCTCATCTCGCTGCTGGCCGCGCGCGTGCTCAAGATCGCCATCGGGCGGCCCAGGCCCCTGGTGGGCGGCTCCCTGCTGCCCTTTACCCTGGAGCCCTCGCAGCACTCCATGCCTTCTGGCCACTCGACGGAAATGACCCTGCAAACCCTGCCCCTGGCCCTGCGCGCACAGAACCTGCTGCCGCCGCTGCTGCTGGGGCTGGCCCTTGGGCTCATGGCCTTCTCGCGCATCGCCCTGGGCTGGCACCACCCCACCGATGTGCTGGCCGGGTGGGCCTTGGGCCTGCTGGGCGGCCTGCTGGTGCAGCGTTTTGCCCAGGCCTTGATGCATAACCCCCGCCTCAGCCATAAGCTTAGGCACAAATTGGGATGGAACGCATGACCGGAATTCTCGACAGCCTCTGGCGGCTGCTGTGCAAAAGCCCCCGCCTGTGCCTGGCGGCCCTTGTGGCGGCGCAAACGGCGTTCATGCTCAACTCCCGCGCCCTGTGGTTCTCCGATGAAGTGCGCTACGCCGACGCCTACGCGGGCCTGCTGCGCGGCAAGTGGCTGGTGCTGAACCTGAACGGCGTGGCCTATCCGGACAAGCCGCCCCTGTACTTCTGGTTCGTCTGGGCGCTGGACAAGCTCTCCACCCTGGGCGACCCGGCGGCCTTCTTTCTGGCCGCGGCGGCCAGCGGCCTGCTCATGGTGTATGCCACCCTGAGTCTGGGACGCGTTCTGGGCCTGCGCCAAGAGGTATGCGCCGGGGCGGGCCTGGTGCTGCTCTCCACACTATTCTTCGCCGGGCTCATGCACTACTCGCGCATGGACCTGCTCTTTTCCGCGCTCATCACCGCCTCCCAGGCGGCCTTCTGCCTGGCCTTCCGCCCCGGCGCGGAGGCCAAACGCGGCCGAAACGCCACCCTGGCGCTGCTCCTGGCCGGTTTGGCCACCCTGACCAAAGGTCCGCTGGGGCTGCTTTTCCCGGTGCTCACCACCCTGCTTTTTTTGGTCTGGCGCGGGCGCACGCGCGAGTTCTTCTCCCGGGCGCTGCTGCCCGGCCTGTTGGCCCTGGTGGCGCTGGTGCTTTCCTGGGTCGTGGCCGCGTACTTCATCGAGGGCCCTGGCTTCCTGCACAAGATCTTTTACGAGCAGATCTTCCAGCGCGCCACCAAGACCTTCCACCACGCCGAGCCGTTCTACTTCTACTTGGTGGCCTTTCCGCCCTGCTGGCTGCCCTGGACACTGGCCCTGGCCGCCCTGCCGGTGCACAGGCTCGCCCAGGCCAAGTTCTGGCGCGGGCTGTGGGCGCAGCGCAAGAGCAGCGCGCCGGAGTCCGACGCCAAGGCCTGGCTGTGGTTCTCCGCCGCCAGCGGGCTGGGGCTGCTCTCGCTCTTGAGCGGCAAGGTGGTGGTGTACATACTGCCACAGCTGGCCCCCCTGGCCCTGCTCATGGCCTGGGCCCTGCTGGAGGACCTGCAGGATGACGACCGTCCTTCAAATTACCAGTGGAGTCGGCTGTGGACCCTCGCGGGCCTGCTGTTCCTGGCCCTGGCTGCCGTGACAACCCAGGCCGAGCGTTTTCTGCCCGCGGCCAATACACTGACCGGGAGTGCGCTGACCGGATTTGGAGTCATCAGCACCCCGAGCCCGCTGTCCGGAGTGTGGCCCGTGGCCGCTTGCTTCGCCCTGCTGGGCGCGGCCCTGCTGCTGCTGCGCAAGCAGAACGCCCGGCGCGTGCTCCCGGCCTTGGCCCTGCTCGTCACCCTGTGGATACAGCCCGCCGGACTGCTGCTGGCCCCGGCCCTGGACCCCATCATGAGCCCGAAGCCCCAGGCCATGGCGCTGAAGGAATACACGGCCCAGGGCTACCTGCCCGTTGCCCACGACATCTACCAGGGCATCTACTCCTATTATCTCGGTGGCGTCGTCACCGAGACCAATAGCTACGAGGCCCTGGAAAAGCTGCTGGCGGAACAGAATGTCGTGCTGGCCATCAAAAAGAAGAAGTGGGATGCCTGGGAATCGCGCCCCGCTGGCCTGCGCATCGTGCTCACGCAATGGCTGGCGGGCACCACCTACCACATCGCCGTGAGCGGTGCTGACGCTGGCACGAAAAATGCTTCTCCAGCGGATAGTTGCTGCAAGCGCCCCCTTTTGCCCCCGGCTCCATGATCCGACAGGGCTGAAAGAGGATACGGGCGTTTTTGACAGGGGCATAAGCCCTACGCCCGCATGCTTCTGGAGGTTTCTGGTGCGCAAGGCCATCGCTTCGCTACTCGGTGCACTGCCCGCCCTGCTGCTGTTCCTACTGGCGGGCTGCTCCACCCTGCCCATGGCGGCCGTTGCCGTGGACGTGTTCAACGCGGCGGAGACGGCGAAAACCGGCTACGACATGGCCGTGGGCATGGGCGGCCGCAAGATCATCGAAGTGGAAGACACGGCCGACGACACGGCCGAGCAGCACCTGCGCGAGCTTCTGGAAACCCAGCGCGGCCCCCTGGCCCAAGCCACCGCCCATGTCATCGAGGGCCACGCCTATATCATCGGCGAATACGACGGCGCGGCCGACCTGGACCGCGCCAAGCGCCTGGCCGCCAAGGTTCCCGGCGTGCGCCGCACCACCCTGTGCCTGTTTCCGCAAAGCTCCGGCCCCCTTTCCACCGGCCATCCCAATCACTTGGCCGCCAACTCCGACGGCGAAATGCGCGACATCATCCTGCGGCTTTCCGGCGTGCGCACCCGCGAGGTGCGCGTCCGCGTGGTCCAGGGCAACGCCGTGCTCCTGGGCAGCGTCAAAAACGCCACGGAGCGCGAAAAGCTGCTCACCAGCGCCAAGAGCGCCGGGGCGGTATCCGTGCGCAACTACCTGCGCCTGCTGGCCGTCAACTAACCCCACCCCCTCCCACAACGACAAAGGGCGGCCCCAACCAGGACCGCCCTTTTTTCATGCCCAATGGCCCCACGGGGGGCGGCTAGCCCAGGATGCGCTCGATGACCTTGAGCACTTCCAAGCCGTCCTCGCCGCTGATGGGCGAGGGAGACTTTTCGCGTACGGCGCGCAGGAACTGGGCCAGCTCCTCGCGCATCTGCTCGCGGAACATGGTGGGCCACTCGCGCACGGAGTACGACTTCTCCTCACTGGAGAAGGGGCTCAGCTCGCGCACCTGCAGGGTCATCAGGTCGGCCTCGATGAAGCGGCTTTTGCACGCCGCGCGGATTTTACGGGAGCGGTACGGCGTAATCCAGTTGGTGCTGATGTGGGCCAGTACGCCGTTCTCCATCTGCCCGGTGATGAGCGCGCAGTCCTCGTGCTTGCCCAGGCTGGCGGAGAACACGCCGCTGACGGTGCGGAAATTGGAGCCGGAGATGTAGCGCAGCAGGTCGATGTCGTGGGAGCCCAGGTCGCGGATGACGCCCACGTCCTGAATGCGCACCGGGAAGGGGCCCACGCGCTCGATCTGCAGGGAGACGAGGTCGTCGCCGACCAGTTCCTTCACGCGCTGCACGGCGGGGTTGAAGCGCTCGATGTGCCCGGCCATGAGGGTCACGCCCTTGGCCCGGGCGGCGTCCACCAGCTCCTGGCCCTGGGCGGCGGTGGCGGCCAGCGGCTTTTCCACCAGCAATGAAACTCCGCGCGCGATGACCTGCATGCCCACCTCGTGGTGCAGCACCGTGGGCACGCTGATGCTCACCGCGTCCAGGTCCTGGGCCAGCAGCTCGTCCAGGCTGGAATACCCCGGCACGCCAAAGCGCGTGCGCGCCTCGTCCAGGTTGGCCTGCGAAACATCAACAACGCCCACCACCTGCACGTCCGGCATCTCGCAATAGTTGCGCAGGTGGATTTTTCCCATGGACCCAAGGCCGATGACGCCGACTTTCTGCATGTGTTTCGTCTCCGAAATGTGGTTTGCCCGGCGCGCGGGCGGCGCGGGCAGGCAACCTCCCTACCTCCTCCCGGCGCTGTTGGCAACCGAGGGGGGGCGAAACCCCGGCCAGGGCGCGGGCCGAAGCTCGTGCGACCCTTGCGGCCCCAGCCAAATCACGCTATCCCCCGGCGATGAACATTGCTCAAAATCCTGACGGCCCGGTCTGGATCAGCGCGGGCGAGGCCTCCGGCGACATCCACGCCGCCAGCCTGTTGGCCGCGTTGCGCGTGCGCGAGCCCGGCCTGACCGCTGTGGGCATGGGCGGCCCGGCCCTTGCCGCCGCCGGGTGCGACGTGCGCTTTCCCATGCGGCTCATCTCCCTGGTGGGCCTCACGGAGGTGCTCTCCGGCCTGCCGCGCATCCTGCGGCTCTTGGGCGAGGTCAAGCGCGCTCTGGTGGCCACCCGCCCCCGCGCCATCATCCTCATCGACTGCCCGGACTTTCACTTCCGCGTGGCGCGCATGGCCAAAAAGCTTGGCATTCCAGTGTATTATTACGTCAGCCCGCAGGTGTGGGCCTGGCGCTCCGGCCGGGTGGAGTTCCTGCGCCGGTTCACCCGCCGCGTATTGTGCATCCTGCCGTTTGAAAAGGACTTTTACGCGGCGCGCGGCATGGAGGTGGACTACGTGGGCCACCCGCTCATGGACCAGATGCCCCTGGCCGAGCTGGACGCTTTGCAGCCCGACCCGCACGTGCTGGGCCTGCTGCCCGGCAGCCGCCGCAAGGAAATCTCCGCCCTGCTGCCGGAGTTCGCCGCCGCCGCGCAAACCCTGCGGCGCGAGTTCCCGGAGCTGAAGCTCGCCCTGGCGCGCGCCCCCGGGGTGGACCCGGAGTTCTTGCGTTCCTTCCTGCCGCCGGAGCTACCCGTCACCATCTATGAGCCCGAGGACCGCTACCGCATGATGCGCACCTCCCGGGCGCTGCTGGCCGCCAGCGGCACGGTGACCCTGGAGGCCGCGCTCATCGGCACGCCCACGGTGGTGGCGTACCGGCTCTCGGCCCTCAGCTTCGCCATCGGCAAGGCGGTGGTGCAGGTCAAATACGCCAGCCTGCCCAATCTCATCATGGGGCGGGAGGTGTTCCCGGAAATGTTGCAGGACAAGGCCCA
>JAVBYL010000280.1 GCA_030824035.1 Humidesulfovibrio sp. | reverse complement strand
CGGTTTTTGCGGCAAGAGGTCGGGAAGGCTCCTTTTTCGCCCGCCAGGCGCACGGCCCCCCGGACCCTGGCGCAACCCCTGAGCTACGTGGGGACATTCTTCGCATGGCCAAGCTCAAAACCCTGCTCCTGCACCCGGATCCGCTGATCCGGCGCGACCTGCGCAAGCACCTGGAAGGCGCAAACTTCCTCCAGGTTCTGGGCGAGGCCGTCACGGCCTTTGAGGCCATGGAGCTCCTTGAGGCCATCCCCTACGGCGCTATTTTCCTGTCGCTGGAGCTGCCGGGCGGTGTTTCCGGCCTGGAGCTGGCGCAGATGCTGGCCGGGCGCAAGCACAAGCCCGCCCTGGTGTTCCTGGCCGCGGGCGAGGGCCAGGCGTACGCGGCCTTCGAGCTGGGCGCCACGGACTACCTGCTTTGGCCCGCCGGGGAAGACCGCATCCAGAAGACCCTGGGCAAACTCTCGGAGTTCAAGGCCCGCTTCCGCGAGGTTCCCATGCCCGACAAATGGGCCGAGGCGGCCCCGCCCATGCCCGGCGGTGGAATGGGCGGAATGGACGACATGGACGGGCTGGACGGCGGCCACGGCGACCCGCACGGCGACCCGCATGGCGATATGGACGGCGGCCAGCACACCGTTTCCCTGCCGCTGGAAGACGACGAGCAGGACCACTTCCTCTCCGCCCTCAAGCAGGCCTGGGACACCAACCGCTCCCGCCCGCCGGAAATCGAAAAGCTGGCCGTGAGCCAGGACGGGCGCATGTATCTGGTGCCCTACAATCAAATCGTCTTCGTGGAGGCCTACGAGGATTATTCGTACGTGCACACTGCCAGCCAAAAGTACCTCACCAGCTACAGGGTGAAGAACCTGGAGGAGCGCCTGGCCCCGCACCGCTTCTTCCGCGTGCACCGCAAGTACCTGGTCAACCTGGATATGGTGACGGAGATCGCCTCCCTGCCGGGCAGCAACTTCATGCTGCGCACGGCCGGGCGCACGCGCATCGAGCTGCCCATAAGCCGCCGCCGGATAGCCAGCCTGAAGCAGGTGCTGGGCTTCTAGGGCCGCTCCGGAGCCCCTGGAAACGCGAGCCGCATCCGTTCGCCGCACAGGGGCCGCCGTATGCCGAATTTCACCGCCTGAAATGGTATGGATGCGCTAGAAACGGGCCACGCGGGTCTGTTGTGGACAAGGCGGCTTTTGGGGAGTGCAACCGGCCCCGCCCGCCCGAGGAGGACACGGTATGGAACACATGGGAACCCTGGAAAGCCTGGCGCAGGAGTTGCGCGTTTTCCGGCCCCTGCCGCAGCTGGTCATAGAGGCCAACGTAAACCCGCAGGAGCTGGAGGCCTTCCGCCGCCAGGCCACGCACGACTCCCTGGGCTACTGGGAAGAGGCCGCCGACGAGCTGGACTGGTACAAGAAGTGGGACACCGTCCTCGACGAGTCCACCGCGCCCTTCCCGCGCTGGTTCCCCGGCGCGCGCTGCAACATTGTGTACAACGCCCTGGACCGCCACATAGAAACCGCCAACAAGAACAAGCTGGCGCTGATATGGGAAGGCGAGGCCGGGGACAGCCGCAAATACACCTACTACGAGCTGTACCGCGAGGTGAACCGCTTCGCCGGGGCCCTGCGCACCCTGGGCCTGGGCAAGGGCGACCGCGTGGTCATCTACATGCCGCCCCTGCCGGAAACCGTCATCGCCATGCTGGCCTGCGCCAAAATCGGCGCGGTGCACTCCCTGGTGTTCGCCGGGTTCTCGGCCAAGGCCCTGCGCTCGCGCATCCGCGACCTGGGGGCCAAGCTCGTGGTGACGGCGGACGGCTTTTACCGCAACGGCCAGATCATCAAGCTCAAGTCCGTGGTGGACGACGCCCTGGTGGACCTGTGCGTGGACTGCGTGGACAGCGTTGTTGTGGTGCACCGCGCCAAAATAGACACCGAGATGCAGGAAGGACGCGACTTCCGCTACGACGAACTCATCCGCCGCGAGCGGCCGGAATCGCCCACGGAAGTGATGGACGCGGGCGACCCGCTTTTTTTGCTGCACACCTCCGGCGCCACGGGCACGCCCAAGGTGGTGGAACACTGCCACGGCGGCTACATGGTGGGCGTGCACCGCACCCTCACCCACGTGTTCGACATCAAGCCCACGGACATCTTTTGGTGCACGGCGGACCCGGGCTGGGTGACGGGCCACAGCGCCGTGGTGTACGGGCCGCTCCTGGCCGGCACCACCACGCTCATTTACGAAGGCCACCCCAACTACCCCCAGGCCGACCGCATGTGGCACATCGTGTCCAAGTACGGGGTGACGATCTTCTACACCGCGCCCACGCTCATCCGCATGCTCATGCGCTTCGGCCCGCAGTACCCGCGCCAGCACGACCTCTCCACCCTGCGCCTCTTGGGCAGCGTGGGCGAGCCCATAGGGCCGGAGACTTGGCTGTGGTTCTACCGGCACATCGGCCGCGGCGAATGCCCGCTCATGGACACCTGGTGGCAAACCGAGACCGGCATGTTCATGATCAGCCCACTGCCCATCTCGCTGCTCAAGCCTGGCTCCGTCACCAAGGCCCTGCCCGGGGTGGAGGTGGACATTGTGGACCGCGAAGGCACGCCCGTGCCCCCCGGCGTGGGCGGCCTGCTGGTCATCAAGCGGCCCTGGCCCGCCATGATGACGAACATTTACGGCACCGGGGACGATGAGCGCACCAAATCCGCCTTCACGCGTTTTCCCGGCATGTACGTGGCGGGCGATGTGGCCAAACGCGACGAGGACGGCTACATCTGGATACAGGGCCGCGCAGACGACGTGCTGAACATCGCCGGGCACCGCCTGGGCACGGCGGAGCTGGAGAACGCCTTCCGCGCCCACCCGGCCGTGGCCGAGGCCGCCATCATCGGCGTGCCGGACAAAATCAAGGGCGAGGCCGCCAAGGCCTTCATCATCTTGAACGACGGCTTCCCCGCCTCCGACGAGCTGCTGGTGGAGCTGAAGAAGCACATGCGCAAGGAGCTGGGGCCGGTGGCGGTCATCAAGGGCATCGAGTTCCGCACCAGCCTGCCGCGCACCAAGAGCGGCAAAATCCTGCGGCGCGTGCTGAAGGCCGAGGAAACCGGCCAGGCGCCCGGGGACTTGTCCATGCTGGAGGACGCCGACTAGGCGGCCAGACTCTCCTGAGGGGGAAAGACGCCGACTAGGCGGCCTGCTTTCATCGGACAGGCCAACGCCGACTAGGCGGCCACACTCGAACCGCGCACAAAATTGGAAAAGGGCGCATTCCCCGGCATAGGCTGGAGAATGCGCCCTTTTTGCGCTGTGCTGTGCTCTACCGTGTTGTGCTGTGCTGGCCCTAGGCCACGGGCAGGCGCACGGAGAACTGGCTGCCCTGGCCGGTGTCCTTGTCCACCGGGGACTCCACCCAGACCTCGCCGCCGTAGTTGCGGGCGATGTGCCGGCAGATGGCCAGGCCCAGGCCCGCGCTGCCCGCCCCATCCACGTCGTTGTTGTCCGCGCGGAAGAACCGCTCGAACACGCGCTTCTGGTCCTCCGGCGCAATGCCGGGGCCCTGGTCCAAAAAGCTCACCGTGACGGTCTGGCCGTCGGACTTGGCGGCAATCTGCACCTCGGTGTTCTGCGGCGAGTACTTGATGGCGTTGTCGAGGATGTTGTCCACCATCTGCAGCAGACCGTCGGCATCGGCCGCAACGGCGGGCAGGTTCTCGGGCAGCTCGGCCACCACGAGGCTGATGTTCTTTTCCTGGGCGGCAAAGGTGGCGTTCTTCAGGGCGTGGTCCAGGGCCTGGGCCACATTGGCGTCCAGGTCCTTGGCGCGCTTGCCGCCGCGCTCGCTCTTGGCCAGGGCGAACATGCCGCCGATGACCTTGGCCATGTGCACGGCGTTGGCGTGGATGATGCCCAGGAACTCGCGGCGCTTGGCGTCGTCGGCGGGGGGGGTGTCCAGCATGGTTTCGGCATAACCGCGAATGCTGGTGAGCGGGGTGCGCAGCTGGTGCGAGGCGTTGGCCACGAAGTCGCGCAGCACGCGCTCCACGCGCTTCTGCTCGCTGGTGTCGTGGAACACCAGGATGACGCGCGGGCGGAACTTGTGGTCGCGGAAGGGCACCACGGTCATCTCCGCGCTGTGGCCGTCCTTGAGCTCGATGATCCGCTTCACCCGCTCGCTCACCTCACCGGCCATGAGCCTGTCCACGATGTTCTGGATTTCCAGGCTCATGGTGACTTCCAGCGGGGCGCGGCCGATGAACTCGTCGGCCCTGGGGAAGATGTTGGACAGGGCCGGGTTGACGTGCAGCACGCGGCCCGTGGTGTCGAGCACCATGACACCCTCGGTCATGCCCTCGAACATGGCCCAGAGCTCGCCGCGCTGGTTCTCGATGACCTTCACGTTCTTTTTGATCTTCTTGGCCATGCGGTTGATGGCCTCGGCCAAGGGCTGGAACTCCGCCGCCGGGTAGAACAGGATCTTGCGGCGGTAGTCGCCCTCGCCGATGGCCTGGGCGGCCTCCGTAAACTGGGCTATGCCCGCGGTGATGGTGCGGGAGAGCAGGTACAAAAGCAGCCCGGAGCCGAGCAGCAACGGAACCACGGCGGCCAGCAGGGCCCAGCGCATGCGCTGCAGGTGCGCGCGCACCTGGGAAACGGGCGCGGCAAGGCGCAGCACGGCTTCCTCTCCGGCCAGCTCCGGCGGCAGCTTCTTGGCCATGTAGATCATGTCCGCGTTCAGGGTGACGCTGTGGCGCTGGGACTGGCTCACCTCGCCCCCCTGGGCCGCGAGCACCTCGGGCCGGGTGGAGTGGTCGTCCAGCTTGCCCAGCTCGCCAAAGGGCACGGAGGAATCGGCGATGACCTTGCCGCCCTGGATGAGGCTGATGCGCATGCCCATGCTCCCGGCCAGGGAGTGCAGCATGTCTTGCCTGGCCTGGGCGTCGGTTGTGGCGGTGCGCCCAAGCACCCACTGGGCGGTTTCCAGGCGGGTGCGGGTGGTGTTCTCAAAATCGCGGGAGGTCTCCTCGTCGAGGGTGGCGCTGTAGCGCCAGAAGGCCAAAACCAGACCGGCGATGAGCACACCCCAGCCCCAGAGCAACACGCGCATTTGGATCGACTGAATTTTTGACATGCTGAATCCTTTCTGAACTTGGGAGGGCTGGTATGTGGTTTGGCATCCCGCCTAGGCGGAACGGGTATTCATCATCTCGCTGGCGGCCACGACGGTGTTGCGGCCACGGCCCTTGGCTGCGTACATGGCGTTGTCCGCCGCAAGCACCAGGTCGCCGGTGCTCTGCCGTTGCGGCGTCATCTGGGCCACGCCGATGCTCACGGTGACGCGGATGTCCGCGCCCGGCTTCTGGTCATCGGACTTGGCGGCAAAGGGGCAGCGCTGCACATCCGCGCGTATGGCCTCGGCCCGGAGTCGCGCCGTGGCCTCGTCCATGTCCTCGCACAGCACCACCAGCTCCTCCCCGCCGTAGCGGGCGGCATAGCCGGAAAATTGCAGCGCATGGGCCGAAACGATGGCCGCGAGCACGCGCAAAACGCCATCCCCCACCATGTGGCCCTGGGTGTCGTTGATGGCCTTGAAGCGGTCCACATCAATGAACATGAGTGACAGGGGCTTGCCCTCGCGGGCGCAGCGGTCGGCCACCTCGGCCAGCTGGGCGTCGAAGGCGCGGCGGCTGTACAGCTCGGAGAGCAGCGGGTCAAAGTTCGCGGTGCGCTCCAGCTGCTTGGCGCGCTCCTCCCAGCCACGGGCTTCCTCCCGGGCCTGGGCCACAAACTCCGTCAGCATGCCCCGAAGCTGGCGCACCACGTTGGAGCGGTCCGGCGCGGCCATGATGGCCTGCTCGGTGTGCTCGCCCAGGCGCACTATGCTGGTTTGCCGCCGCATGTTGCTGGACTTTATCTCCGTAAACACCCGGCCCATCTCGTCGTACAGGACGTTGAAGGCGTCCTGCTCGCTCTTGAGCTTGTCGCGCAGGTCCTGCACGCGCGGGCTTTCCAAAAAAAAGCCTTCCAGCCGGGCGATGATCTTGGCGAAGCTCTCCTTGGTCAGGGGCTTTTTGCCCATTTCCTCAAACACCCTGGCCTGGATGTCGGCCTTCTGGTCCTCGGTAAAATGGGTAAGGGAGGTGACGAGATTGCGCACGAAAAGCACAACGGCCATCCAGTCGGCATCACCCGCCACGCCGAAGCGCGCCAAGATCTCCTCGACCTTTTCCAGACCGTTCTGCTGCTTGCATTGCTTTCGCGCCATACCCACCTCGTT
>JAVBYL010000168.1 GCA_030824035.1 Humidesulfovibrio sp. | reverse complement strand
GGTGGCCGAGTGCGAGTTCTTGTGGTGCTCCCGTTGTATGGTGGATCCCTGCCCGTTGGCCGCTACTGCGCCAGCGCCCTCAAAGAGCTTGGGCACATGGTCGAGGTCTTCGAGGCCCCAGACTTTCACCCCTCCTATAAGGCCCTGGGGCAGTTGCGCGTCACCTCAGACAGGCTCCAGTACCTGGAGAACAGCTATCTGCAGGTGGTGGCCCAGGCGGTGCTGGCCAAGGTGGAAACCTTCGAGCCCGACCTGGTGCTGGCCATGGCCCAGGCGCCCCTCACCATCCAGGCCCTGAAGCGTCTGCGCCGCGATGGCGTGGCCACGGCCATGTGGTTTGTGGAGGACAGCAAGCTCTTCACCTACTGGCAAGCCTTTGCCCCGCATTACGACATTTTCGCCGTGATCCAGAAGGGCACGTTTCTTAATGAATTGCAGGCCATTGGCGCGGCAAATGCCCTGTACCTCCCCATGGCCGCCCACCCGGAAGTTCATAAACCACTTGAACTATCCGCTGCGGATGCACGCACCTACGGATCGGACATTTCCTTCATGGGCGCTGGCTATCCCAACAGGCGGCTGGCCCTGCGTGAGTTCGTCGGCCAGGACTTCAAGCTCTGGGGGACGGAGTGGGAGGGCGACCCGCTGCTTGCGCCGCTTGTGCAACGGGGCGGGGCCAGGGTGAGCAGCGAGGACTGCGTCAAGATTTTCAACGCCACCAAGGTCAACATCAACCTGCATTCCAGCGTGCAGGCCACGAACCTCGTCACGGGCGGTGACTTCCTGAACCCGCGCACCTTTGAGGTGGCGGCCTGCCGCGCCTTCCAGGTGGTGGACCGCCGCACGCTCATGGCGGAATCCTTTGCCAAGGATGAGCTGGCCACCTTCGGCGACATGGTGGAGTTCCGCGAAAAGGTGGCCTATTTCCTGGCGCACCCGGAAGAACGCGAGGCCTACGCCCTGCGCGGGCAACAGCGCGTGCTGCGCGACCACACCTACGCCCAGCGCATGCGCACCCTCATCGACTTTACCGCCGAGCGCCTGCCGGGCTGGCCGCGCGTGAAGGAGTCCGCCAGGGCTGTGGAGGGCGTGCCGGCCGAACTGGCCGAGGACATCGAGGCCATGCTGGCGCGCCTTGGGCTGCCGCCGGATGCTTCCTTTGAGGATCTTGTGTGGGCGGTGCGCCAGCAGCAGGATAAGCTTGGGGATTTGGACGCCGCGGTGCTGTTTTTGGACGAGTGGCGCAAGCTGTACGGACGGCGCGCGGGTTAGGAGTAAGCGGCGCGCTTTTAGGGCTTGCGCACGCCGCGCTTGCGCGAGGCCAGCCATGCGTTGAGCTTCGGCTCCGCACCTTCAGTCTTTGGGAAATAATAGGTCGCCTTGGCCTTGGCCAGGTCGTGCGGCAGGTATTCCTGCTCCGCCCAGGAGCCGGGGAAAGTGTGCGGGTACTTGTAGCCCCGGCCGTAGCCCCACTCCTTGTGCAGGCTGGTGCTGGCGTTGCGCAGGTGCAGCGGCACGGGGCGCATGCCGTTCTCACGCACCTCCTTCAGGGCGTTCAGGTAGGCGGCGTAGCTGGTGTTGCTTTTGGGCGCCAGGGCCAGGTACACCACCGTTTCCGCCAGGGGGATGAACCCCTCCGGCATGCCCACGAACTCCACGGCCTGTTGGCAGGCCACGGCCAGCGGCAGGGCCTGCGGGTCGCCCAGGCCGATGTCCTCTGATGCGGACAGCACGAGCCTGCGGCAAACGAAGCGCGGGTCCTCGCCGCTTTCCAGCAGGCAGGCCAGGTAATACAGCGCCGCGTCCACATCGCTGCCACGGATGGACTTGATGAGCGCCGAGGCCAGCTCGTAGTGGGAGTCGCCCTCGCGGTCGCCGCGGATGACGCTCTCCGGCAGGGCCTGCTTCAAGTCCTCCAGGCCAAGGCGGTCCTGCGGCAGGGTGGACACATGCTCCACGAGGTTCAGCAGCACGCGGCCATCCCCGCCGGACATGGCGGCCAGCAGATCGAAGACTTCGTCCTCCCACTGAACGCCCAGCACAGCCGCGCCGCGCCGGGCCATGCGCGCCAGCTCCTCCCGCGTGAGCGCGCGGAAGCGCAGCACATGCAGCCTGGACAGCAGCTGCCGGGTGACGCTGAAGGAGGGGTTCTCCGTGGTGGTGGCCAATAGGACGATTTCGCCGCTTTCCAGAATGGGCAAAAAGAAGTCCTGCTGGGCCTTGGAAAATCTGTGGATCTCATCCAGGATGAGCACATCAGCGCCTTCCAGGCGCTTGCGCAGGGTGGCCAGCCCGGCCTCGGGCGCGCTGACGCGCACGGAAACCTTGCCCGCCGCCTTGGCCATGAGCATGGCCAGGGTGGACTTGCCGCAGCCCGGAGGACCGAAGAACAGCAGGCTGGGCAGGCGCGGGCCGTTGGCGAAGGCCGCTATGCGCTCCAGCAGGTGGCTTTGCCCGACGAAGTCGTCCAGGGTTTGGGGGCGGATTTTGTCCGCCAGGGGCTGCTTGTCGGTGATTTGGATGCGCATGGCTTCAGCCCTTTTCCCTGTTCGAAGGTGTGCCCGGTTCCGCGTTCGTCAGGAGCGCATGGTAGCCAAGGCTCAGGCAGTGCAGGGCGGCGGTTTCCCACCTCAGCGGGCGGGGACCAAGGCTGGCTGCGGCGAACCCGGCCTGTAGCAGCGCCTGGGCCTCGGCGTTATCCAGCCCGCCCTCCGGGCCGACGACAACAAGCGCCCGGCCTTTGGTCAACGCCTCTGGCCGCAGCAGGGCGTCCCTCTCCGCCCCTTCCCACAAAACGTGGCGGCTTTCGAAGCCGGGCCCCAGGCGCAGCAGCCCCGCAAGGCCGCCGGAAACGCAGCCCAGCTGCGGCAGCCAGGGGGCACCGCACTGCTTGGCCGCCTGGATGAGCTTGTCGGTCCAACTGTCCTTGGGGTCTGCCGGGGGCTCGCCCTGGCTGCGGGCGCTACGCCAAAACAGCAGCCCCTGCGCGCCCAGCTCCACGGCCTTTTCCAGCAGCCAGTCGCGCCGGGAGGACTTGTTCCAGCCGATGGCCAGGGTGATGCCGCAGTTCGGCGCGGGCGTAACGACCAGCTCCAGCGCCTGCAGCTCCGCGCTGGCCTTGCCCTGCACGCTGTGTACGGCGAACAGGCCCTCGCGGCCCTGGCCGTCGAACAGGCGGACCTCATCCCCCGGCTTGGCGCGCAGCACGGAAAGCAGGTGGCGCGCCTCGGCGCCTGTCAGGGTGACGAGGTCGCCCTTGGCAGGAGCAGCGCCCCAGGCTGGCGCGGGCAGGTGGAAGGAGTTCAGGCGGGGCATAGGGCGGTTACGGGGGGCCAGGCAGCGCCCAGCCCCCCGGATGGCTAGATCTCGTTGGCCACGAGGTTTTCGTACGTTTCGCGGCGGCGGATCACCGTGGCCTTGTCGCCGTCCACCAGGATTTCAGCCGCCCTGGGGCGGGTGTTGTAGTTGGACGACATGGTGAAGCCGTATGCACCGGCGGAGTAGACGGCCAGCAGCTCGCCCTGGCGAACCTCGGCCAGCTGGCGGTCCTTGGCCAGGAAGTCGCCGGACTCGCAGATGGGGCCCACCACGTCCACATCGCCCACGGCGCGGCCGGACTGCTGCACTTCCTCGATGCGGTGGAAGGAGCCGTACAGCGAGGGGCGCACCAGGTCGTTCATGGCGGCGTCCACAATGACGAAGTTCTTGCTGGGGGTCTGCTTGGTGTACAGCACCTCGGCCACCAGAATGCCCGCATTGCCCACGATGACGCGGCCGGGCTCCAGGATGAGCTTGAGCGGCAGGCCCTTGAGCGCGCTGGTGACGGCGGCGCCGAACTCCGTGGGGTGGGGGGGCTCCTCCTCGCTGTAGGGGATGCCCAGGCCGCCGCCCAGGTCCAGGTACTGGATGTCCAGGTTCATGCCCTTGAGCTTTTCGTAGAAGGCCAGCAGCTTGTCCAGCGCCTCCATGAACGGGGCGATGCTGGTGAGCTGGGAGCCGATGTGGCAGTCCATGCCCACGGGCTCGATGGCGGGCAGATCGCGCGCCAGGGAGTATGCCTCCAGGGAAAGTTCGATGTTCAGGCCAAACTTGTTCTTCTTCATGCCCGTGGAAATGTAGGGGTGGGTCTGCGGGTCCACATCGGGGTTGATGCGGAAGCTGACCTTGGCCACCTTGCCCATGTCCCGCGCAACGTCATTGATGCGGATGAGCTCCTGCATGGACTCCACGTTGAACATGAGGATGCCGGCGGTGAGCGCCTGGCGGATTTCCTCCGGCTTTTTGCCCACGCCGGAGTAAACGATCTTGTCCGCGGGCACACCGGCCAGCAGCGCGCGGTACAGCTCGCCGCCGGAGACGATGTCCATGCCGGCGCCCATGCCCGCCAAAAGGCGCAGGATGGCGAGGTTGGAGTTCGCCTTCACCGAATAGCAGGTGAGGTGCGGCATGGACTGGAAGGCGGAGTCGAAGGCCTCGAAGTGGCGCTTCAGCGTGGCCGTGGAGTAGACGTACAGCGGCGTTCCGTGCTGCTTGGCCAGGTCGCGGACGCTGACGTCCTCCACAAAAAGGCTACCGTTCTTGTGCTGAAAATGATGCATGGATTTCTCTTGCTCCTGTGTTGCTGCCCTTATTTTGGTGCCGCCAGCATCAGTTCCGTAAGCACCGTTCCAAGACTGGGGAAAATATTGAAGCCAACGGCCTGCACCCGGTAGGTCTTGTGCGGGTCCAGCTCGCAGACGGTGAGCACGATGCGGTTCATGTCGCGCTTATAGCCCGCATCGCCGCTTTTGAAGGGGCGGATGATGCGCGGACTGAAGGGGCAGGAGGCGCAACCGTCGCCAGGGCCGTCGCCCACTGGCTCCAGCATCACGTTCACGGTGTCGATGTTTTGCCAGCCGCCGCTGGCCTCCAGGCTGACGATGACGCAGCCCTGGCTGCGCATGACCTGCACCGAGCGCCAGCGGAACTTGTCCTCGCTGGAGATGGGCGCGGGCCACTCCCGCTTGCCACAGGCCATAAGGCCAAGGACGAGGGCAAGGAGCAGGCAGGCGGCGCGCAGGCCGAGAGTGTGAGCTCTCAAGGGTCGGCTGTGGGCTCTCATGGGTGTGGTCTCAGTCCCCGGAGGTGTTTTTCTTCCATTCATGGAGCAGCGTCAGGGCGGCCAGCGGGGTCATGCCTTCGACATTGAGACGCCGAAGTTCCGTCAAAACGGGGTGCTCCACGGTCTGCGGCTTTTCCGGCTCCGGCTGTACAAAGCCGGGCAGGAGGCTTTGGCGGGCGTTGGCCACCGCGGCGCTCGCCTCACGGCTATTCTGCGATTTTTCCTCGAGAGAAGCAAGGACTTCACGAGCGCGCTGGACCACGGTTTGCGGCACTCCGGCCAGTCGGGCCACCTCGATGCCGTAGCTCTTGTCCGCCGGGCCGGGCACCAGCTTGCGCAAAAATACGATGTCACCCTTCCACTCGCGCACGGCGATGTTCATGTTCCGCAAACCGGGGATGACGCCCTCCAGCGAGGTGAGCTCGTGGTAGTGCGTGGCGAACAGGGTGCGTATGCCGCCCCGGCCCCGGCGCGCCAGTTCCTCCACCACGGCCCAGGCCAGAGCCAGGCCGTCGAAGGTGCTGGTTCCCCGGCCGATCTCGTCCAGGATGACGAGGCTGCGAGAGCTGGCCTGGCGCAGGATGCGCGCGGTCTCCATCATTTCGACCATGAAGGTGCTCTGGCCGCGGGCGAGGTTGTCGGAAGCGCCCACACGGGAGAACACGCGGTCCACCAGCCCAAGCCGGGCCTGCCGCGCGGGCACGAAGGAGCCCATCTGGGCCAGGATGCAGAGCAGGGCGGCCTGGCGCAGCACTGTGGACTTTCCCGCCATGTTGGGGCCGGTGATGAGTAGGATGCGGCGCGCCTGGTCGAGGCGCAGGTCGTTGGGGATGTAGTTGGAGGCGCCGGAGGCGGCCTCCACCACCGGATGCCTGGCCTGGGAAACCTCCATCTCGATGCCCTCGTGCAGGGTGGGCCGGGTCCAGTCGCACAGGCGGGCGGTTTCCGCCAGGCCCAGCCAGTAGTCCAGGGCGGCCACGCACCCGGCCATGAACATCAGCCGCGTGCGCATGCCGGCCATGCGCTCCCGCAACTCGCTGAACAGCCTGTACTCCAGGCTTTTGCGCTCGTCCGAGGCGGAGAGCAGCCGCTCCTCCAGGTCCTTGAGCTCCTGGGTGATGTACCGTTCGCAGTTGACCAGGGTTTGCCTGCGCAGGAAGTGCTCCGGCACCTTGTCCTGGTAGGCCTTGGAAATCTCCATGTAATAGCCGAAGACCTTGGT
>JAVBYL010000249.1 GCA_030824035.1 Humidesulfovibrio sp. | reverse complement strand
CCACGGACGCAGCCGCAGCTCCGGCAGACGCGGCCAAGGCCGCTGGCGCGCCCAAGGTCAACAAGCTTGCCGCCGCCATCGAGAAAGCCCCGCGCGGCACCGAGCCGGGCATGATCGACGAAAGCAAGCCCGCCGGGTTCCTGGGCATCCCGGGCGCTCCCACCGTCAACCCCATCCTGGCCTTCGCCTGGGCCGTGTGGGTCGGCTGGATCTTCTCCACCGTGGGCGCCTTCGGCGGCGTCATGGCGGGCGTGGGCCACATGAGCGTGTTCGGCTTCGGCGCTTACGCCGGCGCCCTGAAGAAGACCGCCCCGGACCTGGGCAAGGTCATCACCGACTCCATCAAGGCCTCCAACCAGTTCCTGGTGGGCACCTCCGCCGCCATCAGCTCCTTCAATTACCTGAAAATGGGCCGCCTGGTCCTGCCCCTGGCCATCAGCCTGGGCCTTGGCTCGCTCATCGGCGCCTGGGGCGCGCAGGAGCTTTCCGCCGGCAAGCTCGATTTCAAGTCCTACCAGGGCTACTTCGGCCTGTTCGTCCTCGTGCTGGGCTGCTGGCTGTTCTACGAGACCACCCCCGGCGCCCAGAGCAAGAAAAAGACCGCCAAGGAAGCCGCCAAGGCTTTTGAGGAAGTCGTGCGCAAGCAGAAGTGCGGCGAGAGCCTGGAAGGTTGCACCATCGGCCTGAACATCCAGAAGTTCACCCTGTCCACCTGCGAGTTCACCTTCTACGGCGTGCCCTTCAAGTTCAACCCGCTGCTGCCCTTCCTGGGCGGCATCGTCATCTCCGCCGCGGCTGCCTTCCTGGGCGTCGGCGGCGGCTTCCTGCTGGTGCCCTTCCTGACCAGCGTGACCCAGCTGCCCATGTACCTGGCCGCCGGCACCAGCGCCCTGGCCGTGCTCGTGGGCATGGTCACCAGCATCATCACCCTGATGAGCAAGGGCACCCCCATCGAGTGGAGCCTCATCGGCCTGGAGCTGGTGGGCATCACCGTGGGTTCCGTCGTGGGCCCCATGACCTCCAAGTACCTCTCCGACTCCCTGATGAAGCGCATCTTCATCGTGCTGTCCTTCTACATCGGCGTGGGCTACCTGCTCGCCGGCTTCTACGGCATCAAGATCCCCGGCGTCTAAACACGCACTCCTCGGGCCGGGCTCCCTCCTGGGGGCCCGGCCTTTCTTTTCCAAGCGCCACGGATACCCCCGCCCCATGACCCCCTTCGCCATCGCCGACGCCATGCTCATCGTGCCCTTCCGTCTCCTGCCCTGGCCAGAGGCCGGGTTCTATTTCGGCGTGCTGGTGCTGGCCATTGTCTCGGCCCTGCTGGGCAGGGTCTGCTCGGCCCTGGTGGCCTATGCGCACCGCACCCGCCGCCAGCAGGTGGAGGGCGAGACCAAGCACCGCGCGGACATGTCGGTGGAGGCCGCCCAAAGGGGCAACAAGGAAGCCTACCTGGTGCAGAACACCCTGGCGCAGGAGGCCTACGGCAGCTCCATGGCCCTGGCGGCCGGGCGCGCAGCCGCCCTGCTTTGGCCGGGCATGATGACCCTGGCCTGGCTGGCCTGGCGCTTCGAGGGCGTGCCCATGCCGGGGCTGTGGGAGGCCGCCGGTCCGGTCACCGCGTTCCTGCCCCCGTATATCGCCGCCCTGTGGGGGCAGTCCCGCCTGTGGAAGGCGAAGGCCCCCGCCGCCTAAACTGGCCGCCTAAACTGGCCGCTTGTCCTGGCGCTCCCGCTTGCGGTGCTGAACCATTCGGGGTATTCGTACAAGCATGCGTATCATCATCCTCGGCGGCACCGGCTTCATCGGCGGCACATTGGCGCGGCGTCTTGCCGCACAGGGGCATGAGATCATCGTGCCCTCGCGGCGGCCGGAAAAAGTCGCCATGGCCCTGGGTGCCAAAACACCCGCATCACCCATCATCGGAGTGCCTTTTGACGGGCGCACGGGCGAGGGCTGGGCGCACCTGCTCGGCCCGGAGTCGGCCATCGTCAACCTCGCGGGCGAGAACATCGCCGAGGGCCGCTGGACCGAGGACAAGAAGCAGCGCATTCTGCAAAGCCGCCTGAGCGCGGGCGCGGCGGTGGTGGACGCCCTGCGGCGCGCCGCAAGCGCGGGCGCGGGCATGCCCGCCGCCCTCATCCAGGCCTCGGCCGTGGGGTATTATGGCCCGCGCGGCACGGAGCCCGTGGGCGAGGACGAACCCTCCGGCACGGGCTTTTTGGCCGAGGTTTCCCGCCGCTGGGAAGCCTCCACCCAGGAGGCCGAAGCCTTGGGCGTGCGCCGCGCCGTCGTCCGCACCAGCATGGTGCTGGGCCGGGGTGGCGCGCTGGCCAAGATGCTCCCGGCCTTCCGCCTGGGCCTGGGCGGCCCCCTGGGCAACGGCAGGCAGATGGTGCCCTGGATTCACCTGGACGACGAGGTGGGGGCGATACTTTTCCTGCTCGGCGCGCTGGAGCCCGCCACGGGGCAAACGGCGGCAAACCCCGCCGCCACGGCGCTCAGCGGCCCCTTCAACCTTGCCGCGCCGGAGGCCGTGGACTCCCGAGGGTTCGCACGGGCCCTGGGCAAGGCCCTGGGCCGCCCGGCGTTTTTGCCCGCGCCGGGGCTTGCGCTTCGGCTCATCTTGGGCCAAATGGCGCAGGAGGTTCTGCTTTCCGGCGTGCGGGCCGTGCCCACGCGCCTCACGGCGGCGGGCTACCGGTTCCGGCACCCCGGCCTGGCGGGCGCCCTGGCGGATGTGCTGGCGGAGCCGGATGAGCAGACCGGCATGCTGACTGGCACGCGGCAACCCTAGACCCTTTCAAGGAGCACGGATGAGCAAGGGACGCATCCTCATTGTCGAGGACGAAACCATCGTTGCGCTGGACGTACGCGCGCGGCTGGTGCGCCTTGACTACGAGGTGGTGGGGCATGCCGTCACCGGCTCCAAGGCCGTGGAGCTGGCCAAGGCCACCAAGCCGGACCTCGTGCTCATGGACGTGATGCTTGAGGGCGGCATGGACGGCATCGAGACCGCCACCCTGCTGCGCGAAAGCTACAACCTGCCCGTGGTGTACATCACCGCCTACACCGACCAAAAAACCCTGGACCGCGCCAAGCACACCAACCCCCTGGGCTACCTCACCAAGCCCTTTGAGGACCACGAGCTGGCCCTCACCGTGGAGATGGCCCTGTTCAAGCACAAGGCCGAGGTGCGCCTGCAGGACAACGAGCGCCTGCTTTCCACCACCCTGGGCAGCCTTTCCGATGCGGTGCTTTCCACCGACACCGAGGGCCGCGTGACCTACCTGAACCCCGCGGCACTGGCCCAGCTTGGCCTGGACAAGAGAACCGCCCTGGGCGCGGAGGTTCCGGCCCTGTTCACCATCCGGGAGCAGGAGACCGGCCTGCCCGTCTCCGCCCTGGAGGAGATCTGCAACCCCTGCGGCTCCCACCCCATGTGCGAGGACATGCTGCTGCGCACGGCCGGGGGCCTGGAGCTGCCGGTAAGCATCTCCGTATCTCCGCTCACCGGTGTCGACGGCAGCTTCCAGGGCCGGGTCATGGTGTTGCGCAATGTTTCCCTTAAAAAGAAGGCCGATGCCGACCTGCGGGCGAGCATGGCCGCCCTGCGCACCACCTTCCGCCAAACCGTGCGCGCCCTGGCCAGCATGGCCGAAAAGCGCGACCCGTACACCGGCGGCCACCAGCAGCGCGTGGCGCGGCTGGCCTGCGCCATCGGCCGGGAGCTGGGCCTGCCCCCAGACCCCCTGGAGGGGCTGGAGGTGGCGGCCATCCTGCATGATGTCGGCAAAATCTACGTCCCGGCGGAGATCCTCTCCAAGCCCGCCAGGCTTTCCCACATGGAGATGGGCCTGATGAAGGCGCACCCGGAGGTGGGCTTTGAAATCCTGCGCGAGGTCTCCTTCCCCTGGCCCGTGGCCCGGGCCGTGCTGGAGCACCACGAGCGCATGGACGGCTCCGGCTACCCCGGCGGCCTCAAAGGGCCGGATATCTGCCTGGAGGCGCGCATACTGGCCGTGGCCGATGTGGTGGAGGCCATGAGCTCCCACCGGCCCTACCGCGCCAGCCTGGGCCTGCCCGCCGCCCTGGAGGAGATCGAAAACGGCAGCGGGAGGCTCTACGACCCCGAGGCCGCCGAGGCCTGCCTGGAGCTCATGCACTCCGCACGCTTTTCCTTTGAGGCCAGCAGCACCTGCTGGGACAAGGCCGAACTGCAGCCCCCCCTGGCGGCCTGCAATCTGGAGGATTGATGCATAAGGGCCGCATCCTCGTGGTGGACGACGAGTCCGGCATCCGCTTTTCGCTCCGGGGCATTCTGGAGGACGAGGGCTTTGCCGTGGCCGAGGCCGAGACCGGCGAGGCGGGCCTGGAAGCCCTGGAGTCCGAACCCTTCGACCTCATGTTTCTGGACATCTGGCTGCCCGGCATGGACGGCCTTGCCGTGCTGGAACGCGCCCGCGCCGAAAGGCCCGACCTGCCCGTGGTCATGATCTCCGGGCACGGCAACATCGAAACCGCTGTCACCGCCATCAAGAAGGGTGCCTTCGACTTCATCGAGAAGCCGCTTTCCCTGGACAAGGTGGTGCTGGCGGCGGAGAAGGCCCTGGAGGTGGCGCGCCTGCGCCAGGAAAACCTGGCCCTGCGCCACTCCCTGGGCGAGCAGGAAATCCGCCTCACCGGCGAGTCCCCAGCCATGCAGGCCCTGCGCGAGATGATAGGCCAGGTGGCCCCCACGGACGCCTGGGTGCTCATCACCGGCGAGAACGGCACCGGCAAGGAGATTGCCGCGCGCCTGCTGCACGCCCAAAGCCTGCGCGCCGCCCAGCCGCTGGTGGCGGTCAACTGCGCCGCCATTCCTGAGGAACTCATCGAGAGCGAGCTGTTCGGGCATGAGAAGGGCGCGTTCACCGGCGCGGACAAGGCCCAAATCGGCAAGTTCGAGCTGGCCAACAAGGGCACGCTGTTTTTGGACGAGATAGGCGACATGAGCCTGAAGACCCAGGCCAAGATACTGCGCATCCTGCAGGAGCAGCGCTTCGAGCACGTGGGCGGGCGCAAGACCATCAGCGTGGATGTGCGGGTCATCGCCGCCACCAACAAGGACCTGCCCGCCGAGATCAAGGCCGGAAACTTCCGCGAGGACCTGTACTACCGCCTCAAGGTCATCCCGCTCACCGTGCCGCCCCTGCGGGAGCGCGCCACGGACATTCCGCTGCTCATTGAGGACTTTGTGGAGCAGATGCTGCGCCGGGGCGCGTTCAAGCGCGTCGGCTTCAGCCCCACGGCCCTGGCGATGCTTTCCACCTACCCCTGGCCCGGCAACGTGCGCGAGCTAAAGAATTTCGTGGAGCGCATGCTCATCATCCACGGCGGCCGCGAGGTGGGCCCGGACCGCCTGCCGCCGGAGATTCTGGCCCAGGCGCGGATAGAGGCGGTGCCAGCCGCCCAACTCCGAGGGGAAGCGGCGCCAGCCGCCCAGGCCCGAGGGGAAGCGGCGCCAGCCGCCCAGCTGGAAGGCCAGCTCTTGGGCGAACCCGCTCAGCTTTCCGATGAGGACGACGACATCCCGTCGAGCTTTCCGGCCGGGCCCCTGGACCTCAAGGCGGCCCGCGCGGCCTTCGAGGCCCGTTTTTTGGAGGCCAAGCTGCGCGAGTTCGGCGGCAACGTGAGCAAACTGGCCGAGGCCGTGGGCATCGACAGAAGCTCCCTGTACCGCAAGCTCAAGGGCTATGGCCTGACCACGGACTAGCCAGGGGCTTTGCCGGACACCCCAGGGCCGCCCCAAGCACAAAAAAGGAGACACGCCATGCGACGCAGACTGCCCGCCCTCGCCCTTTCCGCCGCCCTGGCGGCCCTCGCCTGCACCTCTGGCCCTTGCGCCCCCCCGGCCCAGGCCGGCTGGTTCGGTCCCAATGTGGACCCCCAGCTGGTGGCCCAGGTGCCCTTTGACAAGCGCGGGGCTATCAACGCCGCCGACGCGGAGCTGGCCGTGGCCTCCGAGGACCTGACCCTGGCCAAGATGAAGCAGGAGCTGGCCGGCACCCAGCGCGACTACGCCTCCCTTGGCGTCGACCTGGCCAAGGCCCAGGAGCAGAGCGCCAAGCTGGCCCTGGACATCGCCAGGCTGGAGGCCGTGATGGCCCAGAGGCTGGGCAAGCCGGACGAGAACACCAAGCTGTTGAACGACCTGAAGGCCGACCGCATCAAGAGCGAGGGCGAACGCCTGCAGCTCCAGGGCAAGCAGAACGCCACGGACCTCATGGTGCGCGACATGCGGCAGCGCGTGGCCGCCAAGGAGCAGGACGTGGCCGCGCTGAAGGCCCGCATGGGC
>JAVBYL010000252.1 GCA_030824035.1 Humidesulfovibrio sp. | reverse complement strand
GAACGCATGGTGAGCGAACAGATCATTGCCCGCGGCATTACCGATGCCCGCGTGCTGGCCGCCATGCGCGAGGTTCCCCGGCATCTTTTCGTCCAGGAGGCCCTGGCCAGGCAGGCCTATATGGACAATCCCCTGCCCATCGGCGAGGGGCAGACCATCTCCCAGCCCTACATGGTGGCCCTGATGAGCGAGACCTTGCGGGTGGAACAGGGCATGCGCGTGCTGGAGATCGGCACCGGCTCCGGCTACCAGGCCGCCGTTTTGGCCCGGTTGGGGGCGGAGGTGTACACGGTGGAGCGCATCCCCAAACTGTGCGACGCCGCCCGCGAGCGCCTACTGTCCATGGGCTACTATTCCATACACGTGAAGCTGGACGACGGCACCCTGGGCTGGCCGACGCTGGCCCCCTTCGACCGCATCCTCATCACCGCCGGCGGGCCGGAGGTTCCCCCCCCGCTGGTGGACCAACTGGCCGAGGGCGGACGCATGGTGCTGCCTGTTGGGGCCACCCGCAAAACGCAGTCCCTGGTGCTCATCGAGAAAGTGAACGGCCAGGCGCAGCGCACGGACCTCTGCGGGGTGCAGTTCGTGGACCTTGTGGGCGCCCACGGCTGGTAGCGATTCCCTCACCCGCTTGGCCTCCTGGCGGCCATGCACACCTTGGGCGCGCACCGGCGTTTACACGCGGGGCAAAATCGGCCATAATCAATCGTTGGCGGCGGCACGCGCCCAGCATTTTCTTCATCATTATGAGGAGCGAATATAGTGAGTTCTTGCAGTAGCGGGCCTTTTTCCCCAAATACCGGCGCTGGCGACCTGAAGCTCCAGCTTCAGGACAAGGCCATTTCCACCGCGCTCCAGCGCATCCGCTATAAATTATTCGTCATGAGCGGCAAGGGCGGAGTGGGCAAAAGCTCCATCGCCGTAAACATTGCCGCAGCCCTGGCGGATCGCGGCTTCAAGGTCGGCCTCATGGACGTGGACATCCACGGCCCCAGCGTGCCGCGCCTGCTGGGCCTCACCGGCCAGCTGGAAACGGACCGCAGCAGCCTGGTGCACCCCAAGCGCTACAGCGACAACCTGCATGTCGTCTCCATGGACTCCCTGCTGCTGGACCCCGACCAGGCCGTGCTGTGGCGCGGGCCCATGAAAACCTCGGCCATCCGCCAGTTCATCTCGGATGTGCAGTGGGGCGACCTGGACTTCCTGGTGGTTGATTCCCCCCCCGGCACCGGCGACGAGCCCATGACCGTGCTGAAGCTCATCCCCGAGGCCCTTGCCGTGGTGGTCACCACCCCGCAGGAGGTCTCCCTGGCGGATGTGCGCAAGGCCATCAATTTTTTGCAGTACGCCCAGGCCAACATTCTTGGCGTGGTGGAGAACATGAGCGGGCTGGCCTGCCCGCATTGCGGCAAGGAAATCGACCTGTTCAAGAAGGGCGGCGGCAAGGCCCTGGCCGAGCAGTACGGCCTGGACTTCCTGGGCGCCATCCCGCTTGACCCCACCACCGTTGTGGCGGGCGATTTAGGCACTCCCGTGGTGCTGCTGGAGGGGGACTTCCCGGCCAAGCGCGCGCTGCTGGCCCTGGGCGAACGCGTGGCCACCGCCGCGCAAACGAGCCTCGAAGCCGCCTCAACCGTGCACCGCTAACCCGGAGACAAAGAAGCTCCATGAACCTGAACCTGGCCAACATGCTCACCATGGCGCGCGTCTTCGCCGTGCCGGTCATCGTCGTGCTGCTGTACATCGAGCACACGTACCAGACCGTCATCGCGACGTATCTCGCCACCGGGCTGTTCATCCTGGCCTCGCTCACGGACATGGCCGACGGCTACATCGCCCGGCGGCAGAACCTCATCACCAACCTGGGCAAGTTTTTGGACCCCCTGGCCGATAAGCTGCTCATCGGGTCCGTGCTCATCATGCTCGTGGAGCTGCGCTGGGTTCCGGCCTGGGTCGTGGTGGTCATCATCTGCCGGGAGCTTGCCGTCACAGGCATGCGCGGGGTCGCGGCGGACAAGGGCGTCGTCATCGCGGCGGACCATTTCGGCAAGCTCAAGACCATCGTGCAAAGCCTAGCCTTGGTGCCCCTCATGGCCCATTATCCAATTTTTGGTTTCGACCCGGCGCCCATCGGCATGATGTTGCTGTATCTGGCTCTTGCTCTTACTGTTTTTTCTGGTGGAAATTATCTGTACAGTTTCTACAAAAATTGGTTACAGATGGAATGACCAAGGGTTGGCAGAGCTTAGCCTTTGCGGGGCAGCGATGAATAGAGCAAGCAGCAATCATCTGGCGCGTATCTCCAACTGTCTCCAAACCATTTTGGACCTGGAGCCGGCCCTGGAGAAGATCGAGATAGGCAAGAGCCTTCTGGAGGAGTTCTCCGTGCTCAAGGAGTTCCTGCAGAAGATTGAAAGCGTTTCCTTGAACGAGGACGACGTTAAGCGCGTGGAGATTGCCACGTCCAACTTCCTGGAGGAGCTGCGCGTGCCCCTGGCGCAGGCCCGCAGCGGCAGGCTTGCGGCTCCCATGCTGCAGTGAGCATGTGATGGCCAAACGAATTTTGCTCGCAGTCCTCGTGGTGGTGAATCTTGTCTTGCTGTTCCGGCTCATCTGGAGCGAGCACGGCGTTTTCGCCTACATGAACATGCGCGAACGCGGCGAAAAGCTGGAAGCGCAATTGCAGGAGATTGACGCCAAGAGCCTGGAACTCAGCAAGGAGATCCGGCGTCTGAAAGGCGACAAGGCCTATCAGGCGATGGTCATCCGCGACCGGATGAACTACGTGAAAGGCAACGAGGTGTTGTACATCTTCTCGGGCGGGATGAATGTCCCCCAGGGAGCCGCGGACGATGAGAAGAAAGATTGAGTGGTATCAAGAGGTCCTGGCGCTGGAGCCGGGTTCGCGGATCTTTTTCCCGCTGGCCAAGCTCTTTGTGGAGCTGGGGCAGCTCGACGACGCCATCCGCACCCTGCGGCTGGGGCTGGACCGCCACCCGGACTGCATGGAAGGTCGGCTGCTGCTCATCCAGCTGCTGACGCGCACCGAGCAGTGGGAGGAGGCCAACCTCCAGCTCCCCCTGGTCATCAAGCCCCTGGAGCGCTACCCGGCCTTTTGGACGCTCTGGGCGCAGCGCACGGCTGAGGTCGACCGCGATTTCGCCGTGTTCCTCATGCTGGTGGCCTCGCACTTCACCGATAAGCCCGTCAAATGGACCGACGTGGTCATCGAGGGCCTCGCCTCCTTGTCCGATAGGCTTATGGGCGCACATAAGCAGCGCACCGGCAAGCCGCGTGCCCATGCCGCCCCCCTTGCGCCGGCGGCCCCTGTCAGCGCCTTCCCCACCGATGACGCCTACACCGGGCCCAAGCCCGATGCGGGCAGCTTTCGCACGCGCACCATGGCCGACCTGCTGGCCTCTCAGGGGGACTACATCGGCGCCCTGGGCATTTACCGCGAGCTTTGGGGCCGCAGCCTGAACGAAAAGGAAAAGGCAGAGCTCACCGGACGCATCCGCAGCATGGAGGACGGCCTCGCGGCTGTCCAGGCCAGCGGCGGCAGCGCCGAGGCGGGCAAGCACGAGGATCCCTTTGGCAAGCACGCCAAGAATCGCCTGATGAGCACGCTTGAGGCCCTGGCCAACCGCCTTGAGGCCCGCATCCAGCCCTGACCGGGCTCGTCCCCATATCGTGCCAACCCCAGCTCGCGCCCCAGATCGTGCCATTCCCCTGGTCGGGGCCAACAGAGGACCAACGTTGACATCCCCCACACCTTCCCGTTCCCGCAGTTTTTGGGACGTGCGCACGGCTACACGGCTGCTCGCCCTTGGCCTTGCGCTGGTGCTTTTGGCCACCATGCTGACCGGTTGCGGCGCCTTAGGCCCCAGCTGGACTTCGAGCAAGAATTACG
This sequence comes from Humidesulfovibrio sp., assembly GCA_030824035.1. GTDB lineage: Bacteria > Desulfobacterota > Desulfovibrionia > Desulfovibrionales > Desulfovibrionaceae > Humidesulfovibrio. The sequence continues at coordinate 2,451 of JAVBYL010000252.1, read as the reverse complement.
CCCGCACCAAAATCACCGATACGCGCGACATGATCAACCCCGAGCCGACCATCGACGTCAACCGCTTCAAGTGGGAGAACCCCAACCAGGAGAAGCTCTCCTTGTTGTTCTCCCCGGTGGACGCCAAGGTCATGGCGCTGATGCGCTTCGCCTCCAGCCAGGACTTCCGCCCCAACGAGCAGTGGATGGACGCGCTGTTGCTGCGCTTCCCCTGGGTTGATGGGGTCATAGTGGCCGACGCCTCCGGCACCATCCTGACGCGCAAGCCCCCCGTGCCGCTCAAGCGCTTCAGCGAGCCGCTGGTGTTCGAGTCCGTTTGGCGCGACACCTTGGTGAAAACCGTGGTGGACTATACGCCGCTGGGCCCGCAGCTGTACTTTGGCACCCCGAATTTTGAAACCACGGAGTTCGTGGGGCTGCATGTGGTCAGCTTCGACCCGCGCGTGCTCTTCACCTTCTGCCCCCGGCCCGAGGAACTCATCATCGTGGACCCGCGCGCCAAAAAGCTCTGGACCACCGGCACCATGGTCTATCCCGATGCCGAGAAGCTGACCGAGCTGCCCTGGGACGAGATGCTGAAGGAGAAGGTCAACGGATACGTTGATGTGGGCGAAAGGCAGTTCACTTGGCTTGCGCGCTACATCGGCCCGGACAGGTTCATCTACGCCACGGAAAGCGCCAACGCCTCCTTCAAGGACAAGGGCGTCAACCTGCTTCCGTTCTTTGGCTTCGGCGGCGAATAACAACCGTTTGCGCGCCTTTTGGCGCTGCGCCTGAGGAGTTCCCTGTGTCCCAGCAGATCACCGTCACCGAGCACTTGCTGCTCCACCAGAAGCAGGTGCCCATGGCCACGGGCCGTTTCACCCGCCTGTTCAACGAGCTCATTCTTTCCGCCAAGATCATCCACCGCGAGGTGAGCAAGGCCGGCCTTCTGGATGTGTTGGGATTCACGGGCGATGTGAACGTGCAGGGCGAAGAGGTCAAAAAGCTCGACGACTTCGCCAACCGGGTGCTCATCCACCGGCTTTCCCGCTGCGGGGCGCTGTGCGCCATGGCCAGCGAGGAAAACGCCGACATTATCGAGATCCCCGACGGCCTGCCCACGGGCGACTACTTCGTCATTTTCGACCCGCTGGACGGCTCCTCGAACATCGACGCCAATGTGAGCATCGGCACCATCTTTTCCATCTACCGCCGCAAAAGTCCCAGCGACACGCAGCTCATGAGCGACGACGTGCTGCAAAAGGGCTCGGAGCAGGTGGCCGCGGGCTACATCCTGTACGGCTCCTCCGCCATGATGGTCTTCACCACCGGCGACGGGGTCAACGGCTTTACCCTGGACCCCAGCGTGGGCGAGTTTCTGCTCTCGCATCCGAACATCCGCATCCCGGAGCAGGGCAAGATATACTCCGTGAACGAGGGCTACTCCCACTACTGGGACAAGCCCACCCTGGACGTTTTGGCGCACTTCAAGGCCACGGGCCTGGCCCGCAAGAAGCCGTACAGCCTGCGGTACATCGGCTCCCTGGTGAGCGACTTCCACCGCAACATGATCTACGGCGGCATCTTCATGTACCCCTCGGACAACCGCGACCCGAGCAAGCCCGGCGGCAAGCTGCGCCTGATGTGCGAGGCCGCGCCCATGGCCTTCATCGTGGAGCAGGCCGGAGGCATGGCCATCGACGGCACCCGCCGCATCCTGGACATCAAGCCCGACAACCTGCACCAGCGCGTGCCGCTGTTCGTCGGCTCGCCCAAGGATGTGCAGCAGGTGCTCGAAATCTACACCAAGGCCCAGCAGTCCTAGGACCACACCATGCTTGTTCTCGGCGTCGAGACCTCCTGCGATGAGACCGGCGTCGCCCTTGCCCGCGATGGCAAGCTCGTTGCCGAGGTGCTTGCCTCGCAAACGGACATGCACGCCGTGTTTGGCGGCGTGGTGCCGGAGATAGCCTCCCGCGAGCACCAGCGCATGCTGCCGCTCTTGTTCGCCCAGTTGCTGGAGCAGACCAAGGCGACTGCGGCCGACATCGACGCCGTGGCCGTGGCGCGCGGGCCAGGGCTGCTCGGCAGCCTGCTGGTGGGCATGAGCTTCGCCAAGGGCCTGTGCCTGTCCACCGGGGCCGCGCTCATCGGCGTGAACCACCTGCACGCGCACCTGCTGGCCCCCGGCCTGGAGGCGGAGCTGGCCTTCCCGGCCCTCGGCCTGCTTGTTTCCGGCGGGCACACGCACATTTATCGCATCACTACCCCCACGGAGTTCACGCTGCTGGGCCGCACCCTGGACGACGCGGCGGGCGAGGCCTTCGACAAGGTGGCCAAGCTGCTGAACCTGCCGTACCCCGGCGGGCGCTACCTGGACGAGCTGAGCCAGGGCGTGGCGCCGGACACAAGCATGTTCCCGCGGGCCTTCATTTCCAACGACAACCTGGACTTCAGCTTCAGCGGCCT
>JAVBYL010000300.1 GCA_030824035.1 Humidesulfovibrio sp. | reverse complement strand
GGCACACGGCGAACACACCTCCCCACGGCCCTCGCGGCTGTGTTGGTGCTGTGCTTGTCCAGCCTGGCCGGGGCGGCCGAGTTCGGTTTTGACCAGAAGCGCGCCCCTGCCGTGCACAGTGCCCTGCCACATAGCGTGGCCCGGTCTGCGTTGGACCTCTGGTCCGCCGCGCAGTTGGCCCGGCCGCGTGGGCAGGCCCTGGCGGCGGCGGAGCGGCACATCCGCAGCCTCGCCCAGCCCGACCTGAGCCCTCCGGCCCGCGTCCAGCCGCAGCAGCCAGCGCCCGCCCTCAGCCCGGCCCTGGCAGGCATCATCCGGCGCGTCCGTTTATCAGAGCGTGGCCAGCCTGAGCATGCCCGGCCCATGACACCCACCGTGGCCCTCACCTTCGACCTCTGCGAGCGCGCCGTGCACGTCACCGGCTACGACGCCGACCTCGTGGACAGCCTGCGCGCGGCGGGCGCCCGCGCCACCTTCTTTGCCGGGGGCAAGTGGATGCGTTCCCACCCGGAGCGCACGCAGCAGCTCATGGCCGACCCGCGCTTTGAAATGGCCAGCCACGCTTGGACTCACGCCAACATGGCCGTGGCCCCGGCAGAGGAGCAGGAGCGCCAGATTTCATGGACCAGCGCCCAGTTTGAGCTGCTGCGCGAGGACCTGGACCGCCGCCTGGCGGAGCGCGGCCTGCCCGCCTCTGGCGTCGGCCCTTTGCGGCTGTTCCGGCTGCCCTACGGGCGCGGCAACGCGGAAACGGCTGCGCGCCTGAACCGCCACGGCCTGGCCGTCATCCAGTGGGATGTTGTGGGCGAGGGCGGCGTCGGCAGCGCGGAGCAGCGCGCCCGGGCCATCGTCAGCGCCGTGCGGCCGGGGTCCATCATCCTGCTGCACGCCAACGCCATCCCCAAGGACACCGCGGCCATAGTGCGCCACCTGCTGCCCCTGCTGGCAAGGAAGGGCTACGCCACCGCCACGGTGAGCGAGCTGCTGGCCTCCGGCACGCCGGAAACCTGCCCCGAGGGGTTCTTCACCACCCCTGGCGACAACGAGATTTACGACAGCATGTTCCGTGGGTACGGAACCCTGGGCCGGGCGCAGTAGCAACGGCGGATTCCGCTTTTCGGCGGGCCACGGCTCCTTTCGAATCATAGTTCCCTTCGACCACAGCTTCTTCCCTGAACCACGGCGTATGACGCGAAAGGCGGGCCTCCCGGCGTTTGTGCCTGGAAACCCGCCTGAAGAGCGTTGTGATGCCCCGCCCAGCGGGGTTGGGCTTACGCCTTGGCCGCGAAGGTGCGCATGGCCACGCGCTGGCGGTACAGGGAAATGCCCCAGGGCAGGGCCAGCAGCACCAGGGTGGCGCTCCAGGCCCAGGCGGCGGGGTTCACCAGCCCCTCCTTCACGGGGATGACGGCCGCGCCGAAGAGGAAGGTTCCCACCAGCAGCCACTCCTCGCGCGGGGTGCCCACGGGCCGGGGCAGTTCGCGCGTGGCCAGCCAGCGGGCGGTCATGCACAGGGCGATGGGCAGAAACTGGGCCACGCGGAAGTCGCGGTAGCGCGGGTCCACCACCAGGCCGAAGGTGAGGGCCAGGGCGGCCAGCCCGAACACGAGGTCGAGCAGGGCGATGGCCTGGGCGCGCCAGGTGTCGCCCTCGGCGGGCCGCAGCCGCCAGGAGCGCAGCGCCTCCAGCCGGGCGATGACCGGGGGCAGGGGCTTTGGCCCACTGGCCCAGCGGGAGGCCGAGGCCAGGTCGCACAGCTCGGAAAACACCAGCAGGCACAGCACGGCCCCGCCGCCGGTCATCAGCACGCCGCCCACCACACCGGCGGTGCCGAAGGAAAGGCGCAGGGACTGCTCCGCGCTGGCGGCCAGCAGGGTGCACAGCGCCTGGGCGGAAAAGGCCACCAGGGCCGCGCCGCCAAACCCGCGCGCGGGCCGCAGCGCCAGGGCCAGCACGGCCAGCAGCAGGGCGGCGGCGGATGAGGCCAGGAAGGCCGTCAGCCAATAGGGCTTTTCCGAAATGGGTCCGGTGAGGGGGAACTTCACCTGGCGGTCCACGTCGATGAGCCCCCAGTTGCCGCCCACCGTGCCCTCCTGCCCGAACTTCCAGGGTTCGTCGAAGAGCTCGAAAATGTTGTAGTCGATGCCCTTTTCGTGGGCGGTGTTGATGATATCGCGCACGAAGCGGGCCTGGGCCACGCGGCCGGGCACGGCGTCCTTGCGCACGCGGCCCGCGCTGGGCCAGCCTATCTCGCCGATGAGAATGGGCTTGCCGGGGTACGCGGCGGCGATTTTGGCGTGGGCGTGCAGCATGTGCTCGATGACATGATCCAGCGCCGTGGGGGTATTTTCCCAGTAGGGCAGCACGTGGATGGTCAGGCTGTCCACCTCCGCCGCCACCTTGGGGTACAGGAGCCAGAACTCCCACACGTCGGCGTAGGTCACGGGCTGCTTGATGGCGGCCTTGACGCGGCGGATGTAGTCGATGAGCAGCTCCGGGGTGATTTCCCGGCGCAGCAGCACCTCGTTGCCCACCACAACGCGCTCCACGGTGTCCGGGTAGGCGTTGGCGGCCTTGATGAGCCCCTCGATCTCTTTTTCGTTGTCCTTGAGGTTGGCGCCCACCCAGGCGCCCAGGATGACCTTGACGCCGTGCTTTTGCGCCAGCTCCGGCACGGGGGCGAACTGGTTGGTGTTGGCGTAGGTGCGGATGCGCTCCACAAAGGTGGCGGCCACGGCCATGTCCTGCTCCAGCTGCTCGCGGGTGAAGGGCGCGCCGAAGGGGCTTTGGCCCGTGCGGTAGGGGCTGAAGGAGGCGCTCTTGACGCGCGGGTCGCGGGCATCGGGCACGTGCTGCGGGCGCCCCTGCGACCACCAGAAGCCGTAGTTCAGGGCCACGGCTGCGGCCAGGGCCACAAGCGCCGCGAGGACGGCGGTGAGCTTGGAGGCTCCGCCTGGCGTGGAGGCTCCGCCTAGCGTGGAAGCTCCGCCCGGCGTGGAAGTTCCGCCCGGAGCGGAAGCGCTGTCCGGCGTGGCCGTGTCGGGTTCGCGCCGTGGGGCGGCGGTTTCAGCGGAATTATCGGGAGAGGGAAACTGCATGGGGAAACCTCCAGCGCCGGATGGGCCGATGGCTTTCTATCCGTTCGCCGTCACGGCATCAAGTGGCAGGAGCCTGAGGCGGGAATTGTCGTGCTCACAGCTCGGCGGTCGCGGCGGCAAGGGGGTGTCCCTCGGCGTCCTCCACTCCGTCCAGCTCTTGCGGGGCGTCGCAGGTGTTGGTTTGCCCGGAAACGATGAAGCGGTTCTTCCCGCCCTTTTTGGCGCGGTACATGGCTTGGTCGGCCAGTTCCAGCAGGGCGGCGGGGCTGTCGGCGTGGTGGGGGGCCAGGGCTATGCCGATGGACGCGCCCACGTGGGTCTCGATGCCGCCAAGGGAGATGGGCCGGTTCACCGACTCGATGACCTCCGTCGCCAGCCGCTCGGCCTCGTGGCAGGAGCACGGCCAGGTCTCCAGCAGCACAAACTCGTCGCCGCCGATGCGGATGCAGGAGTTGGGGCGGCTCACGCACAGGCTCAAGCGCTCGGCCACGGTCTGCAGCAGCATGTCCCCGGCCTGGTGGCCCAGGGTGTCGTTCACCTGCTTGAACCCGTCCAGGTCGATGAAGAAAAGCGAAAGGATGTGGTGGTGCTCCGTCGCCCCCGCAATCAGCCTGGGCAGCGCATCGGTGAGGAAGAGCCGGTTGGGCAGGCCGGTGAGGGTGTCGTGGTAGGCGGCGTGGCGCAGGTCGTGCACGTCGCTCAAGTCCTTGACGATGCAGTAGAACACCTCGCTGTCTGGCGAGTAGAGCATGTTCCAGTTGAAGCGCTTGTAGTTGCCATCGGCGCAGAGGAACCGGAAGTCGAAGGTGGTGGTGGCGGTGTCGCTGGTGATGAGGGACTGGAACTGGGCCAGCACGCGCTCGCGGTCGGCGAAGTCCATGTACTCCAGCAGGTACTGCCCGCGCAGCTGCTCCGCCCCGTGGCCGGAGGCACGGTGCCAGGTGGCGTTTGCCGCAAGGATGCAGCCGTCCATGTCCACGGCCAGGGCCATGTCGTAGGACAGCGCCATCCAGGCGTAGCGCTCAATCTGGAAGAGGTGGGCGATGTAGGTTCCATCCGCCCCGTCTTCGAGCAGTTCCTTTACATTCATGGTTTGACCCGGTAGCATTTGTCGACGTCGGTGTCCACGTGAAGAAACCCGATACAAGGTACAAAATCCGCAGGAAGTCAGCCCAGATGGTCCAAGCGCAGACATATGAAACTCTTTTTGTTGCCCGCCAGCCTGTGCTTGATGCCGCTCTGGGAACCTGGGGCTATTTTCACTACTACCGACGCAGCCAGGAGCATACGTACTCCGAATTTACAGACCCCCTGCAGGCCACCCTGGCTGTGATACAGTGCATGCCCGCCTGTCTGGACACCTGCTCCCTGCCGCACAAGGCCCTCATCCAGCTGCCGGGCCAGGCCCTGCTGGCGGGCATTCCCCACGCCCTCTCGCCCGCCTGCGTTGTGCCGGTGATTCCGCTGAACGGCTACAACGAGCCCAAGCACCTGGAGGCCCTGGCCACCCTGCGGCGCGATGGCTACTCCCTGGCGCTGGACCCCCAGGGCGGCGAGCTTGGCGAAACCCCGCTGCTCGACCTGGCGGACATTGTGATTTTGGACCTGCGCGGGCCCAAGGCCGACCAGCTCATCAAGATGGCCCCCGGGCTGCGGGCCGCGGGGCTGACGCTGCTGGCCAAGCGCGTGGAAACCGTGGCGGCCTTCAACCTGGCCAAAAGCCTGGGCTGCACGCATTTTTCCGGGTATTTCTTCCGCGAGCCGGAGGTGCTCTCCCAGCGCAAGGTTTCGGCGGTGGAAACCACCCGCCTTTCGCTTTTGAACCTGCTGGCCCAGCCGGACCCGAACACCGACGAACTGGTGGCCACCATCGAGGCCGACGCCTCGGTTTCGTACCGGGTGCTCAGCCTGCTCAATTCGGCCTCCTTCAGCCTGGCCAAGAAGGTCGCCTCCGTGCGCCAGGCCGTGCTCATGGCCGGGTGGGTCAACCTTTGCGCCTGGCTCAGGGTCATTGTCCTGGCGGACCTCGCGCCCTCCAGCAAGGCCCGGGAGCTGCTGCACCTCTCGGCCCAGCGCGCCAAGTTTTTTGAGCTTTTGGCCCTCTCCTCCGGCCGCCAGGCCAAGGCCGACAGCCTGTTCATGCTGGGCCTGTTCTCCCTGCTGCCCGCCATGCTCGACATGCCCATGCCGGGCATTGTGGAGCGGTTGGCCCTGCAGGACGATCTGGCCGCCGCGCTGTGCGGCCAGCCCAGCCCCTACGACCCCTGGCTGGCCCTGGCACTGGCCATTGAGGAAACCCGCTGGGACGACATGGGCCAGCTGGTGACCCGCCTGGGCCTGCCCACGGGCTCCGTGGCCGAGGCGTACAACGCGTCCTTCTCCTGGGCCGACAAGCTGACCAACGCCATGCCGGGCGAGAACGGCAAGACCCTCAGGTAGCCCGCCGGAGCGCCGCCCCGGGGCCCTAGGCCTCGCGGGTGCGCCATGCCCGCCCACGCGCCCACGCTGAAAAGGAATTGTCGACTTCGGCCCCGACTTCGGCCTCGCCTTCACCCCCAACACGGGCCCAGGCCAGCTTGGTCGCGGCGCTGTCCGACTTGATCGCGGTGTTGCCCGATGGCCGCGGTGTCGGATGCTTTTGCCACACGGCTGGCCGTGAGCCGCTGGGGAGGGGGCGTGCCTGGGAGCGGCGAAGTTTTGCCGCTGGCCGGGCTAGAGCTTCAGGCCGTACTGGGCCAGCTTGTGGCGCAGGGTGCGCGGGCTGATGCCCAGGCGCTCCGCCGCGCCCTGCTTGCTGCGGCCAGAGGCCTTGTAGGCCCGCAGGATGGCCTGGATTTCCGCCCGGCGCACCACCCCGTCCAGGTTCAGATCCTCGCTGTCGTCGTGCCCGGCCCCGCCGCCCGTCAGCAGGGGCAGGGGCTCTTCCCCCAGCTCCAGGCGCATCTCCAGGGGCAGGTTCTCCGGGCTCACGGGGCCATCGTGCCGGTGCAGCAGGGCCACGCGCTCCATGAGGTTCTTGAGCTCGCGCACGTTGCCCGGCCAAGTGTGGCGGGAGAGCAGGTCCAGGGCCGCGGGCGAGAGGCTGAGGCTGGGCCTGTGGTAGTGGTGGCCAAAGAGCCACAGGAAATATTCGGCCAGGGGTGCGATGTCCTCGCGCCGCTCCCGCAGGGAGGGCAGGGCGATGGGGATGACGTTGAGACGATAGAACAGGTCGGCGCGGAAGCGGGCGGAGCGGACCATGTCCGGCAGGGCGCGGTTGGTGGCGGC
>JAVBYL010000189.1 GCA_030824035.1 Humidesulfovibrio sp. | reverse complement strand
TGGAGGCCCTGCTCTCCGACGAGGGCACGGACATCGACGGCTTCATCATGCCCGGCCACGTCTCGGCCATCATCGGCCTTGCGCCGTACCTGCCCGTGGCCACGCGCTACGGCAAGTCCGCCGCCATCGCCGGGTTCGAGCCGCTGGACATCCTGCAGGCGCTGCTGTTTTTGGCCGAGTGCAAGCGCGACGGCAGGGCCGAGGTGGCCAACCTGTACCGCCGCGTGGTGCGCGATGAAGGCAACCCCAAGGCCCAGGCCATGCTGGCCCAGGTCTTCACCCCGGCGGACGCGCTCTGGCGCGGCATCGGCAACATCCCCGGCTCCGGCCTGGAACTGGCCGAGCCTTACGCCGCCTTCGACGCCAAGCGCGAGTTCGGCATCGTCATTAAGGATTGCCCGCCCCTGCCCGGCTGCAAATGCGGCGATGTGCTCAAGGGCAAGCTGGCCCCCAACCTCTGCCCGCTGTTCGGCAAGGCCTGCACCCCCGCCAAGCCGGTGGGGCCCTGCATGGTCTCCACCGAGGGCAGCTGCGCGGCATACTACAAATACCAGGTGGACTAGACGCATGAGCGACAAGGTTCTTCTCGACTACGGCAGCGGCGGCAAGGCCTCGCAACGACTCATCAGCGAGCTGTTCATGCGCTGCTTCGACAACCCGGAGCTGCGGCGCATGAACGACGGCGCGGTACTCTCCGTCTCCGGCCGCATCGCCATGAGCACGGACACCTTCACCGTTGATCCGCCGTTCTTCCCCGGCGGCGACATAGGCGCGCTGGCCGTGCACGGCACGGTGAACGACGTGGCCATGATGGGCGCGGTGCCCCGGTACCTTACCTGCGGGTTCCTCATCGAGGAAGGCCTGCCCATGAGCGACCTGGAGCGCATTGTGGAATCCACCGGCAAAGCCGCGCGTGAGGCCGGGGTGTGGATCGTCACCGGCGACACCAAGGTGGTCCCGCGCGGCGCGGCGGATAAGATCTTTATCAACACTACGGGCATCGGCGACGTCATCGTGGACCCCGCCCCGGCGGGAGACCGCGCCACCGCTGGCGACGCCATCCTGGTCTCCGGCACCCTGGGCGACCACGGTCTGGCCATTTTGTCCACGCGCCAGGGCCTGAGCTTCGACACGCCGATCCTTTCGGACTGCGCCAACCTCAATCACGTCATCGAGAAGCTGCTGCGCCAATTGCCGGACATCCACGTGCTGCGCGACCCCACGCGCGGCGGCCTGGCCACCACGCTGAACGAGATCGCGCTGTCCTCCGGCGTTACCTGCGAGATAGAGGAAGACGCCATCCCGGTGAAGCCGGAGGTGCGCGGCGGCTGCTCCTTCCTGGGGCTGGACCCGCTGTACCTGGCCAACGAGGGCAAGTTCCTGTGCATTTTGCCGGAGGCTGAGGCCGAGGCCGCCCTGGCCATCATGCGCGCCGACCCGCTGGGCAGGGACGCCAAGCGCATCGGCACCGTGACGCCGACCGATAAGCCAGGCAGCCTGTCTGGTGGTGGGGGGCGGGTGATTCTGAAGACCGGCCTGGGCGGCAAGCGCATGCTGGGCATGCTCGAAGGGGAGCAGCTGCCGAGGATTTGCTGACGCGAAACCGGCCCAGGAGGCCCGCGGGGGAGTATGTCATCCATCCTGTTTGAGGCGGAATCAGCCTTCGTCGGGGCCATGTGGAACGCCCTGCGCGGGGGTGGTCAGGAGCTCCCCGTTCTGGGCAGGGAGCAACTGGCGGACTTGGCCAACCTGTGCTTTTGGACCAGCTTGGAGGAGGAGGAAGGACGGCGCGTGTTGGGGGCCGTGACCCTCTGCCTGCGTAGTCAGGCCCCGCTTGCCCGCGCCTTCACCCACCCCGTGCCCCTCACCGTGTCCGCCCTGACGCGGCTGCTCATGGCCAGTCCGCGCTCCTCCCTGGCCGTAAGCGGCGGGCCGGAGGGCTTGCATGGCTGGGGGCTGCTCGACTCCGAGCCGGACACGCTGCTGCGCTTGCGCGTAGCGGGCCTGGGCAAGATGCAGGCCTCCCTCGGCCAGCGCGTGTTGGCCTTGCTGTTTCGGGGGGTGGAGCACATCCCCGCCGCCTCGGACGAGGAGGCGCTGAACCGCATGCTGCTCAATGCCATAGGGCGTGAGTACCCGGACCCAAAGCTGGACGTGCATTCCCGCAAGTTCACCAGACTGGTGGCCTCCTGCATGCTTCGGCACGGGCAGGGCGGTGCGCTGGTGGTGGTGCCCGCAGCGGACGACACCTGGCGCGAGTACGTCCGCTTCGGCCACAGCTTTGACGAGCCTGCCGCCCGCTTGCTGCGGGACAGCGTGCTGGCCCTTGATGAAGGGATGAAGGAGGGCGCGCGGCTGTACGGCGTGATGATGTGCGGCGGGGCCGGGCCGGAGGCCCTGGAAGATTTGCGCCGCCGTCACGACGAGACCATGCTGTTGCAGAGCCTGACACAATCGCTCTCGGAGCGCGTGGGAGACCTGAGCCGCGTGGACGGGGCGGTGGTCATGGACACGGACCTGAGAACCCTGGGGTTCGGGGCCAAGCTGCACTTCAGGCAAGACGACTTTTGCGTGACCACCGTGAACGGGGTGACGGGCGACTCGCGCACAGGCGTGCCTCTGAGTGAGTTGGGGGGCATGCGGCATCAGTCCGCCGCGCGCTTCGTGCACACCATTCGCGATTCAGATGTGGTCGTGGTGTCACAGGACGGGCGGCTGTCGCTGTTCAGCTGGTCTGAAACCGCCTCCACCGTGTGCGTCATGCAGCACCTGGAACATTTCATGTGGGACTACCGTGTGGCGTAAGCTTGCCTGGACAGGGGCTCTCCACGCCCACGCCCGCCAAACGCGGCGGCAACGACATTCTGACCCCGGGAGGGCTGGTGAGTGATTGGGACGATTTCGGGGTGCAGGAGCTTGTGCTGAGGATTCTGCGCAAGCACGCGGGGGACGCTGGCCAGCATTTGGGCCGACCCTACATGACGGCAGACCAGATAGCTCTTGTGTTAAAGCAGCAGTATGGGGAGCTCTTCCTCCGCCTGGACATGCCCCTGGGCGGCGAGGAAACCGAGGACCGCCCCTCCCTGGCGGGCTACATCGACCGCCAGTTGACGCAAAAGCTCAGGGCCAGGGCTCGCGATGTCGAGGGCGTTCTGGAAGGAGCGGCCCTTTCCGGCTGCCATTTGGAACATTTGTGCTTCCGGGAAGGCGAGGCGGAAGGCCTCTGCGCCGTGGCCAACGCTCGCGGCGAGGTCCATCTGTTCCGCTTCATCGGCTGACACCCTCCCTTTGCCTCGACACCACAAAAAACGCCCGGCCCCCAACAAGAGACCGGGCGTTTTCTTGCGCCCTGCTTTCCGCTTCGCCCGCTAGTCGCGCGCGGCGGCGATGCGGCTCTTGATGAGGTCGATGGCGCGCTTGGCCACGTAGGTGATCTCCGGCTTGCTGATCTGGTCGTCCGCGCCCACGGTTTCGCCCTTGTGGCGCAGCTTGTCCGTGATGATGGACGAGAAGAGCACCACCGGCAGATCCTTGAGGATGGGGTCCTCTTTGATGCGCTTGGTGAGGTTGTGGCCGTCCATGTTCGGCATCTCGATGTCGGAGATGACGATCTGCACATAGTCCGTGATGGGTCGGCCCTCGGCCTCGGCTATGGACTTGATGTGCTGCAGGCGGTCCCAGCACTCGCCGCCGTGGGCGGTCTTCTCCACCAGAAAGTTGGCCTTGTGCAGCAGGTCGCCGATCATCTCGCGGATGAGGGTGGAGTCGTCGGCGATGAGGGCGCGGTACTGCGTGCCGCTTTCCCAGGTCACGTTCTCCTCAAAGCGCATGCCCAGCTCGGGGTTCAGCTCGGCAACGATCTTCTCCAGGTCGAGGATGAAGATGATGCGGCCCTCCAGCCGGACGACGCCGGTGATGGAGTTCGACGCCAGCGACGACATATACCGGTTGGGCGCTTCCACGGCCTCCCAGCTGATGCGGTGGATGCGCGTGACGCCGGACACGAGGAACGCCGTGGTGACGTTGTTGAACTCGCACACGATGACCTTGGGAGGCTCTTTGTCTCCCCGGTTCTTCTTCAGCCACACGCCCAGGTCCACAAGGGGGATGATCTGGTCGCGCAGGTTGAAGGCGCCCAGCACGGAGGGGTGGGAAACCTGCGGCATCTCAGTGATTTTCGGCAGCCGGATGATCTCCAGCACCTTGGCCACGTTGACGCCGTAATAGCCCTTGTAGGTCTCCCCATCCGGGCCGGTGACGGCCTGGGCTTCCTCAAGGTAGAACTCCACGATCTCCAGCTCGTTCGTGCCGGCTTCGAGGAGAATGTTGGTCATGTTGGTGCTCATATGGCGGCTCCGTTGTTCGCGCTGTGCGGAAGGGACGATGCCCAGCTACAGGGTGCGAAGGTGTGCTTCTATCTCATCAATAATGCTTTTCGGCGTGGAGGCCCCTGCAGTTAAGCCCATGCGCTCATATTTTAGTATGTCATAGGCGGAGAGGTCGTCAACATCTTCAATAAGAATGGCGGGTGTGCCTTGTGCCTCTATGACCTGGGCCAGGCGGCGCGTGTTGCCGCTGGCCTTGCCGCCAGCCACCACCACGCAGTCCACCTTGCCCGCCAGGCGGATGGCTTCATCCTGGCGCAAGCGTGTGGCATCGCAGATGGTTTCCAGCGCAGGCACCTCGTGGCCCATGCGGGCGCACAGGTCCGCGCGGATCTGGTCGAACCCGCCGCGGTCCTGGGTGGTTTGCGCGGCAAGAAAGTAGTCCGTGCCGGGGGAAAGCGGGTGCGCGGCCAGCTCGGCGGCGGTCTCGAAGACAAAGGCATCCGGTCCGGCGTAGCTCAAAAGCCCCCGCACCTCGGGGTGGTCGTCCTCCCCGTACAGCAGCAGGGTGCGCCCGGCCTCGGCCTGCTCGGCAATCAGCAGCTGGGCGCGCTTCACCTTGGGGCAGGTGGCGTCCACAACCTCCACCCCACGGCGGCGCAGGGTGGCTTCCTCCTCGCGGGGGATGCCGTGGGCGCGGATGACCACCCGCGCGCCCGGAGGTACCTCATCGACGTTGCGCGCCAGCAGCACCCCGCGCCCGGCATAGCGCTCCAGCACCTGCGGATTGTGGATGATGGGGCCGAACATGGAGATGGCGCGCTCGTCACCGTCGTCCACGAGTGCGTCGAGGCGCTTGAGCGCAAGGCCGACCCCCATGCAAAAGCCCGCCAGGCGGGCGCGAATCACTTCCATGAACAAAGCCTCCCACAACCTGAGGACGAAACGTTACTTTTCGCCTTGTGGCATAGTGGCCCAGGCGCGGCGCGGAGTCAACCAGTCTGGAGCTTTCTCAGCACTCGGGCGACAAATCGGCGTGGTCGTGCGCGGTGGCGCCGGGCAGCTCCGCCAAGGTGGCTATGGACTGGGCCTCGGCCAGCAGTTCGTCCCAGTCCTGGCATTCTATGAGGCGCTGGCGCAGGCTGCGGATGCCGGAAAGCCCCTTGGCGTAGCGCGGCAAGAAGGCCCGCAGGGCGCGGAAGGCGCGCGGGGTGCCGTCAAGCTCCCGGGAAAGCTCGATGTGGGCCGTGGCGGCCTGGGCCAGGGAAAGGGCGGTGCGGGGGCGCGGCTCATCTCCGGCCAGCAGGGCGCGCAGGCGGTCGAAGATCATGGGGTCGGTGAGGGCCCCGCGGGCGAACATGACCCCGGCGCAGCCGGTTTCGCGCAGGCAGCGGGCCGCGGCCTCGGCGGTGAAGAGGTCTCCGCTGGCAAGCACGGGCACCGGCACGGCGCGCACCAGCTCGGCAATGCGGCTCCAGTCGGCCTCGCCGCCGAACAACTGCTTGGCCGTGCGCGGGTGCAGGGTCAGCCAGCCCACGCCAAGGTCCGCCAGGCGCTGGCCTATTTCGATGAAGTTCTCCTCGCCGTGCTGGATGCCCAGGCGGAGCTTGACGCCGACACGGCCCGGGCCGGCGGCGTCGACCATGACCTTGGCGACGGACAGGAGCAGGCCGGGCTTGGCCATGAGGGCGGAGCCGCTGCCGCTTTTGGTGACCTTGCGCACGGAGCAGCCGCAGTTCAGGTCGAAGTGGGTGTAGCCCTGCTGGACCAGACCCGGCATGACGCGCTCGAACACATCGGGCTCCGCGCCGAAGAGCTGGACCACCAGGGGCTGGTCGTCCGGGCTTTTCGCCAGCAGGCGCTCGCTGCCCTGGCCGCCGTACAGCAGCCCCTTGACGCTGACCATCTCCGTCACGCAGCAGGCCGCGCCGTAGCGGCGGCACAGCATGCGGAAGGGCAGGTCGGAGTATCCGGCCAGGGGGGCCAGCCAGGGGGCGCCAGGGCCGAAGGGGAGATCGCAGGTGACATTCATGGGGCGGGAAATAGGGCTTCTTGGCCCCGGCGTCAAAGGGGAAGAAGAG
>JAVBYL010000144.1 GCA_030824035.1 Humidesulfovibrio sp. | reverse complement strand
TATCACCGCGTCCACCGGCTGGTCCGCCAGCAGGCGCAGGGCGGTTTCGCCGTCCTCCGCGGCCAGGGGCCGGGCGCCGGCCCGCTCCAGGGCCTTGGTCAAAAACATCCGGTTCACCAAGTCGTCCTCCACCACCAGCACCCGCGCACCGACCAAGGAGTGGTCCGGCGTGGACAGGCCGCATGAGGATTGCTTCCAGCCACGCATGGTAAACGAAAAACAGCTGCCCTGGCCAGGGACGCTCTCGGCCCAGATTTGGCCGCCAAGCTTCTTGACCAGGTGCTGGCACATGGCCAGACCCAGGGCCAGGCCGCAGCCGTGGCGGGCCTTGTCGGCCCCGGCCTGGCTGAAGCGGTCGAACACCGCGCGCAGTTTTTCCGGGGCAATGCCGCAGCCCGTATCACGCACCTGGAAAAGCAGGCCGACCAGCTCCGTGCTCGCGCCCCCTGTGCACAAGGGGTGCGGGGCCACCTCCACCCGAACCGACCCGCTGCTGGTGAAGCGCAGGGCGTTCTCCAGCAGTTGGTCCAGGATTTGGGCAAGCCGCCCGGCCGCGCCAAACACACGCTCCGGCACGCCGCGCACCACGCACTCCAGGCCCACGCCACGCCGCCGCGCGCGCTCGCGGTGCGGGCCCACGGCCTTTTCCAGCACCTCGGCCAGCACGAACAGCGAATCCTCGGCCTCGCCCTGGCCAGACTCCAGGAAGGAGAACTCCAGCAGCTTGTTGAGCGTTTCCGTGTAGGCCAGGGCCGAGCGTTTGATGTGCTCCACGCTCTCGCGCTGGTGCTCGTCCAAGGGGGAGGCGAGCAGGAGCTCGGCCATGCCCAGGATGCCGTTCATGGGCGTGCGCAGCTCGTGGCTCAGGGTGCCCAGGAAAGCGGCCTTGGCCTGGCTGGCCTCCTCCGCGGTCTTGCGGGCCTGGCGCAGCTCGCGCTCGATGCGGAACTTGGCCAGGGCCAGCTCGATGACGCCGCGCAGCTCGCGGTCTTCGTAGGGTTTAAGCAGATAGCCGAAGGGCGCGGCGGCCAGGGCCCGGCGCATGGTCTCCTCGTCGGAGTAGGCGGTGAGGAAGACCACGGGAACGCTCATGGTCTGGGCGATGCGCAGGGCGGCCTCGGCACCGTCCATGGCCCCGCTCAGGCGGATGTCCATGAGCACCAGGTCGGGCTTGGTCCGGGCCACAAGCGCCAGGGCTTCCTCGCCGCCGCTGGCCTGCCCGGCCACCTGGTAGCCCAGGCGCGCAAGCGCGCCCTGGATGTCCAAATTGACGATGCGTTCATCGTCCACGACAAGGATTCTGGGCTGCGTCATGACCTCTTCCGGCCGGAGGGTGGGACGAGATGCGCGCACCCCCTGGGCACATCATCCAGTGGTGGCTCGTATTACGCAGTGCTTATGCCCTGGCCGCCCGCAGGTCAAGCGGGCCGTGCCCAGGCGCTGGCGGCCCGCCGGGCCGGGCGCAGGAAAATGCGGCCAGGGCGCGTCTGGTTCTTGTATTTTTAGCGCGATGTGTCTAATGAACGTGCTTGACGCGCAAAGGCGTCCGAAGTTGCAGAGTGTCCAATTTTCGTCGCCCCTCGGCGGTTCGGCTCAACGGACCCGGCTGGCGGGCAAATTCGTGTTTTGTTCATACCCCCAAACGCTTCAACTGGAGGAGACTACATGAAACGCTTGTTCAAGTCCTTGATCCTGGTCGCCGCGAGCGGCATCCTCGCCCTGGGCCTCGCCGGCTGTGGCGAAAAGAAGGAAGAGAAGCCCGCCGAGGCTCCCGCCGCTGCCGCCGCTCCCGCCCCGAAGACCATCATCTTCGCCACCGACGCCGCCTACCCCCCGATGCAGTACGTGAACGACCAGAAAGAGATCGTGGGCTTCGAGGTTGACGTGATGAAGGCCGTGGCCGAGAAGGCCGGCTTCAAGGCCGAATTCAAGAACGTGGCCTGGGACGGCATCTTCGCCGGTCTGGCCGCTGGCAAGTACGACGCCATCTCCTCCTCCGTGTCCATCACCGACGAGCGCAAGGCCTCCATGGACTTCTCCGATCCCATCATGTCCATCGAGCAGATGCTGGTTGTGGGCACGGCTGAAAAGGCCACCGACCTGGCCGCCCTCAAGGGCAAGAGCATCGGCGCCCAGATCGGCACCACCAGCTACCTGGTCATCAAGGACGTGAAGGGCTTCAAGGCCATCAAGACCTACGACGAAGTGGGCCTGGCCATGGAAGACTTGGTGAAGGGCAGCATCCAGGCCGTCGTCGCCGACAGCCCGGTGGCCGTGGACTACACCACCAAGAAGTACGCCGACAAGATCAAGATCGCCGCCACCCTGAAGAGCGACAAGGTCGAGAACATCGGCATCGCCGTCAAGAAGGGCAACGCCGAAGTGATCGCGCTGGTGAACAAGGGCCTGGCCGCCATCAAGGCCGACGGCACCTTCGACAAGATCAAGGAAGCGCACAAGATGAAGTAAACCGGTCATCCTGACCGTTTTTCTTATCCATCCGCACCGCTTATTCTCAACCGGGGGGCCGCCAGCAGGTGGCCCCCCGGCATTCCAACACAGAGGCCAAGAAACGCATGACAGAGACTCGAACCATCGACGTGGGCGAAGGAGCGGCAATCCCCAGCAAAAGCGACTGGGGGCTGTTCAACGCCTGGACCATCAGCATCGTCGGCGCTGTGGGGGCCATCCTCTACCTCATCCTCACCCAGCCCGCCCCCTACAAGCGCATCATCTACTACTTGGCCGACGGCGTCGTCATCACCTTCCAGGTGACGGTCATGTCCATCCTCTGCGCTTGCTGCATAGGCCTCATTGTCGGCCTGGGCCGCGTTTCCAAGAACAAGGCCATCAACCTCGTGGCTTCCACCTACGTGGAAATCATCCGCGGCATTCCGCTGCTGGTGCAACTTTTCTACATCTACTACGCCCTGGGCCGCTTCCTCAACGTGCACGACCTCACGGCGGCCATCATCGCCATGAGCGTGTGCTACGGCGCCTACATGGGCGAGGTGTTCCGCGCGGGCATCACCGCCATCGACAAGGGCCAGACCGAGGCCGCGCGCTCCCTGGGCTTCAACACCAAGCAAACCATGTTCCTGGTGATTCTGCCGCAGGCGTGGCGCACCATTCTGCCGCCGGTGGGCAACGAGTTCATCGCCCTGCTGAAGGACACTTCCCTGGTGTCCATCCTGGCGGTTTCCGACCTGCTGCGCAGGGGCCGCGAGTTCTCCAGCGAGACCTTCCTGTACTTTGAAACGTACACCATGGTCGCCCTGGTCTATCTTGTCATCACGCTCATCCTTTCCAAGGGTGTTAGCTTCATGGAAGCGAGGCTCAGCCATTATGTCCGCCACTAACGCGCCCATCGTCGATATCCGCCACGTCCACAAGAGCTTCGGCAGCCTCAAGGCGCTGAACAACGTCTCCATGTCCATGAGCCTGGGCGAGAAGGTCGTCATCATCGGCCCCAGCGGCTCCGGCAAAAGCACGCTGCTGCGCTCCATCAACAAGCTGGAAACCGTGGACGCGGGCACCATCATTGTGGACGGGCACGACATCAACGCCCCCACCACGGACATCAACAAGCTGCGCATGGAGCTTGGCATGGTGTTCCAGAGCTTCAACCTGTTCCCGCACAAGACCGTGCTGGAAAACCTGACCCTGGCCCCCATGAAGCTCAAGGGCATGAGCAAGGACGTTGCCGAGACCATGGCCCTGAAGCTCCTGGACAAGGTAGGCATCAAGGACAAGGCCCACCAGTACCCCTCCCAGCTCTCCGGCGGCCAGCAGCAACGCGTGGCCATTGCCCGCGCCCTGGCCATGTCGCCCAAGATCATGCTCTTCGACGAGCCCACCAGCGCGCTGGACCCCGAGATGATCGGCGAGGTGCTGGACGTCATGGTGACCCTGGCCAAGGAGGGCATGACCATGGCCGTGGTGACCCACGAGATGGGCTTTGCCCGCGAGGTGGCCGACCGTGTGGTGTTCATGGACCACGGCACCATCATCGAGCAGGGCACGCCCGAGCACTTCTTCACCAGCCCGGAGCACGAGCGCACCAAGCTCTTCCTGAGCCAGATTCTGTAGCGCGCCGCAGCCCACGAACCACAAGGCCGCTTCCCCCGGGAGGCGGCCTTTTTTCGCGCCCTTGCGCCCCGCGCCGCCTGGGGCTACAGAAGGCGGGAACCACAGACATTTCTGGAGGATTTCCCCATGCGCACCCCGGCCCAGGCCCTCGGCACACTCCTTGGCACCGTCCTCATCCTCGCCCTTGCCGCCTGCGGCCTGGAGCCGCACACCGTGGCCCAGCCCGAGGCCTCTCCGCAAGCCAGCACACAACCCAGTGCGCCGGCCAGCGCGCAAGCCAGCGCACAATCAGCGCCCCAGGCTGCGGAGCCAACCGGGCCCACCAATCCGGCCCAGGCCGCCGCACTGCTCACCGCGCGGCTGAACACGCTCATCAACGACACGGACCCCGAGGCCCCGGCCCATGCCGAGCGCCGGGCCGAACTGCTGGCCCAGGCGGACACGTCCAACAAGGACTGGGGGCTGCCCTTCGATCTGCGCGCCCTGGTCAACGATGTGCGCGCCTTTGACGCCCCACGCCTGCGCCAGCGCTGGCGCGAGCACCAGCAAAGCCTGGACGGCGCGGCCACCGAATACGCCAAGGCCGTCCCCGCCACCACCTCCGCCCTGGAGGGAGGCCGCGTGGGCCGCCGCCTTGGCCCGGCCCTGTACCTCGTCACCCTGCCCGGCGGCGATACGGCCTTCCTTTCCACCACGCGGCGCTACCGCGCCGGAGCCCGGCTGCGCGGCGTCCAGGTGGAGGAGCAAGTCCGCAAGGAGGTCGACAAGGCCTCCGGCGTCATGGAAACGGAACTGGCCGAAGCGCCCAAAACCTACGTGGAGCTGCCGCGCCAGGAGGCGCAGCGCCGCACACGCGGGCGCGTTCCGGCCCTGGCCCGCATGGACGCGCTGGAAAAGGAGCGCCTGCGCCTGCATAGCGTCATCCAGGCGGAGCTGGCGCGGCTGGACGCCTTCACCCGCGACGCCAACGCCGTGCTCGGCCCGCGCCTACTGGGCCGGGTGGAGTCCCCCGCGCCCGCCGGGTTCATCCGCAGCGTCAAGCGCGTGGCCAAGACCTGGAGCAAGGACCAGTACTACCGCTACGCCCTGCCGGTGACGGGCCGAGCCTTTGTGGACGCCGCCCTCAAGGCCCACCTGGAGGACCGCCGCAAGGAGGTGCAGGAGCTGCTGCGCTCCACGGGCGTGGGCCGTGGCCGCGTGCGCGCCAACATGGACCTGGTCACCTTCAAGGCCTTCACCGCCTCGCCCGCGCTTTTGTCCATCCGCTTCGAGCACTACCGCGACACGGGCGGCGCCCACGGCAACACCACCTGCGCCACCTATGTGTTCGACCTGAAGCGCAACGCCGTGCTGCGGCTGGAGAACATGTTCACGGACCTGCCCGCCGCGCTGGCGGTGCTCTCCGAGCTCGCCGCCCTGCGCATGGACCAGGTGATGGGCGGCGCGCCCTTCCCCGAGGGTTACGCGCCCAAGGCCGAAAACTTCAGCGCCTTCGTCATCGACGGCGACGCCCTTGTGTTCACCTTCCCGCCCTACCAGGTGGCCAGCCACGCCCAGGGCACCCAGACCCTGCGCGTGCCCCTGTTCCACCCCCGGCTGCTGCCGCTGCTCTCGGCACAATTGCTGGAGGCCCGGGGCGGCAGGTAAGAACGTCGCGGATCCAAGCCAAACGCTGCACGCAACAACGGGCTCCTTCCGGTCATCGACCAGAGGGAGCCCGTTTGCTTTGCGACGAAGGCGGCGGAGGGGGCATTGCCCCCCGGCCCTGAGACGTTGGTGACAGCCCCCTAGTGCGGGGGCTAACGGCCCTGCTTGCGGTCGTTGATGTTCTTCATGGTCACCCCGGCCAGGCAGCCGCACAGCAACCCCAGGCCGACGATGCGGGCCATCTCCACGCCGGGCACGAACAACCCGACCATGACGGCCACGGAACCGCCGATGATGACGCCGCGCGCTATATAATTGAGGGTTCCGGCGAAGCGCTTGTCCGCGGGAGACAACCCCTCCTCCTGGACCACGCCCTTGGCCGCTTCTTCTTCCTTGCGCTCACGCTTCGACTGCTTTCCCATGTGTCCTCCACGTTTCGACTGTGGGCATTGAACCATAAAACGCCAATGGGCTCAAGCCCTGCCGGGCGCGTATGAATTGTTGGCGCACAAATCATGCACATACCACTTGACAACGATTTTCAATTTCACTATTTGTGTTTCTGTATGATGCAGGCCCGGGTGGGCGCATCAAAAGGAGAACGCAGTATGTGGCAGAGCATCGTTGTTTACGCCATCGTGGCGATCGCGGCCAGCCTGACGGTCTGGAAGTTCTACTCCAA
>JAVBYL010000219.1 GCA_030824035.1 Humidesulfovibrio sp. | reverse complement strand
CAGGGCGGCGATGATAAGCTTTTTCATGACATGACTCCTGTGTGGTGCAGAGGTTAGGGTTGTATCACGAATAATGGCTTGAGGGTCTGCCTTGGTCTACTGCTTGGGCGCGGTCTGCTGGTCGTGCTTCTCGCGCTTGATGTCCCTGCTCAAACGGTCGGCCTTCTTGTTCAGGCGGGTGCGCTCCTGCTTGGTCACCACACCATCGGCCTTGGCCTTCTCCTCGGCGCTTTCCAGCTTGTCCATGCGCTTTTCCATGCGCGCGGCTTCCTTCTCGTTCAGCGCGCCGGAGGCCTTGCCCTGCTCAATGCGCTTCTCCATGTGGGTCTCGCGCTTGTCCAGGTGCGGGGTCTCGGTTTTGGGAGCCTGGGCGAAGGCGGGCACGGCCAGGGCGAGAACCAGGGCGGTGGCGGCAAACTTCTTGAACATGCAGGGACTCCTTGCTCGTGTTGCGTTGCGTTAGGGTTGTGCGCCATGCTGCGCTGGACAGGATAGAGCATACCCCGTGCCAAGTCGCAACATGCTGCTTTTGCATGAAAATTTATTGCGGCAAAAATGGCGGGGAGTGCAAGAGAGCAAAGATTGCGCGCTTAGGGCGCAATGCGCGCAGTTTACGCAGCAATGCGCCAGCGAAGCACCCTGCGGAGAGCTGTTCTGCGAATGATCTGGCCGAGGGGGTTATGGCAGTTTGCGCTGGCGCTCGTTCCGGCCGCCCGCGTCCAGGCCGCGTCCGGCATCGTACACGCCCACCACGTCATCGATGCGCACCACGGAGCGGGCGCGCCGGAAGTAGCGGCGAATGTTCAGGAAGTCCGACTCGTAGCCGCCTTCGTCGGCCCAGCCCCGGCCACGCACAAAGGCCAGCTCGCGGCTCAGGCACAGGCACAGGGGGTCGATGTTGCCCTGGCGGATGGCGTCCTCTGCCACTTGCGCGTCGGGCACGGCCAATTGCGGACTCTGTGCGGCGGGGCGCGGCAAAAAAGGCACGTCGAAGGCGCGGCTGGTGTCGATGCGGCCGATGATGAACTCGGCCTCCAGGTGCGGCAAAAAGCTCGCCATGGCGCCAGGGGCCAGGGCGTTGTCGTCGTCCAGCAGCAGCAGGTGGCTGCCGCGCGCCGCGCCCATGAGAGCATGGCGGATGTGGTTGCCAAAGCCGCTCTGAACGCCCTGCGGCCTGGGCAGCACGAAGTAGCGCAGATTCTGGAGGCTGCTCTCCGGGCGCTGGCCGTCCACCGCGTCAAAGCCCACCAGCATCTCCACCCGCGCCGGGTCCAGCCCGGCCTGGGCGCGGGCGTGCTCCACGGCGGCCTCCACGCTGGCAATGGCCAGGGCCAGGGCGCGGGGGCGCGTGCCCACGCTGGGGGTGATGACGCTAAAGAGCGGCGCGGGCTTACTTGGCATGGATGACGACCTCCTGCCGGGGCGGGGTGCGGATGAACTGGGCGGCGATGAGCGAGCACAGCGACAGCGCGGCCCCGCCCAGGAACACCAGGCGCGCGTCCCACAGCCACAGCGCCCCGCCAGCCACGGGGATGGCCACGGCGGCGATGTGGTTGATGGTGAACCCTACGGCCATGGTGGGCGAGATGTCCTGCGGGTCGCCGATTTTTTGGAAATACGTGCCCACGCACATGGCGAAGTTGATGACCAGCTGGTCCAGCACATACAGCACGCAGATGAGCAGCTTGGAGCCGGAGAAGGCATAGGCGACGAAGATGCAAGTGACCACCGCGTATTCCACGGTGAGCAGCGCGCGCTCCCCGTAGCGGTTGATGGCCCGGCCGATGAGCGGGTTGGCGAAGACGTTGATGAGGTTGTTCAAAATGAACAGGCCGGTTATCTCCGAAAGCCCCATGTTGAATTTCTTCACCAGCAAAAAAATGGCGAAGGCCATGAAGATCTGCCGCCTGGCCCCGGCCAGGAAGGTGAGGATGTAATACAGCGAGTATTTTTTGCGCAGGATCATCTTCTTGCGCTGCACCGGCATGCCGCGTTTCGTCGGGTCCTGCGTCAGCGCCCACAGGCCAGCCAAGGCCACAACCCCGCCCAGAATGGCGTAAATGCCCGCAAAATCCATGAAATGCGAGGCCGCCAGCACCGTGAGCCCCACGGCGATGTTGCTGATGCCCGTGACGCTGCGCAACCGGCCCATGACAAGCGGGGCCTGGGAGCGGTCAAAGTATTGCAGCGTCAGCGACATGTTCAGCGTCTCGTAATAATGGAAGCCGAAGCTCATGACGAGCGTGGTGACGACGAGCCCCGGCACACTGGGGAACAGGCCGGTTATGCCCACCCCAAGGCCCAGGGTGGCGATTGCCAAGGCCACGATGCGGTGCTCCGGCAGCACCAGCAGCACATACACCACCAGCATGGCCAAAAAGCCCGGCACCTCCCGCACGGACTGCACCAGCCCCACCTCGAACCCGCCAAAACCGGCGCGCTCCACGGCAAAGTTGTTGAACAGCGTAATCCAGCCCTGCATGCCTATCTGCGAGGCGGCGGTGAGGATGATGAGAAAAAGAAACATGCGCCGCGCCTGGGCGGGTATGGCGTTCTGCTGCGTCGCTGCGGATTCCGTTTCGGGCATGTGCGGCCTTCTTGCGTTGCGGGATAAAGCTCGCAGCAGGATAGAGAACAGGCCACGACAGGTCAATCGATGGCCTGGCGCAGGGCAATAATAACTCTTCCGCAGCGCGTGTGAGTGCCCACCGGTTGCCATGTAGGCGCTTGCCCTAATATTTAGCGAAAATGCGTATACAAATTTGTGCTCAATACCTTTATTGTTTCGTAAAAGTGACGATATAGACGGTCACGGGCAGGCCATCCTTGAAGGGACTTTCGACGATGAATGAAAGGGAGCGCACATGAAGCTGAATATTTTCGTGAAGGTGACCGCCACGGTGATGGCCTCTGTGCTGCTCACGAGCATCGGGCTATTCCTGGTATCCAATTATTATGCCCGCAGCGGCTTTGAGGCCGAGGCGAAAGAGAACATCAAGCTTTTCCAAACGGTTGTCGAAAAGGGCGTCCAGGGCAAGCAGCAAAACATTCTGCGCGCCGCCAGCTCCCTTTCGCACAACCCGCAGCTGGTGCAAAGCCTGGCCAGCGGCGACAAAGCCGCCATGCGGGCGCTGATGAAGCACCAGCTGGAGCTCTTTGGCGCGGAGACGGCCTTCGTCACCGACACCAAGGGCGTCATTCTGGCGCGCGGCCACTCCGACGAGGCCGGCGACAGCGCCATGAACCGCAAGCCCGTGGCCGATGCGCTGAGCGGCAAGAGCTCCGCCTCCATCGAGCGCGGCAAGATCGTCAAGTTCGCCCTCCTGGGGGCCTACCCCATCAAGCAGGGCGATACGGTCATCGGCGCCGTGGCCCTGGGCCAGGGCCTCTCCGGCGAGGAATTCGTGGACGAGACCAAGGCCCTCACCGGCCTTGAGGTCACCATCTTCGAGGGCGATACGCGCCTTTCCACCACCATCGTCAAGGAAGGCAAGCGCGCCACCGGCACCAAGATGGACAACCCCAAGGTGCTGGAGACGGTGCTGCAGAAGGGCGAGATGTTCCTGTCCAAGAACGTCATCCTGGGCAAGTCGTACGAGACCGCCTACTGGCCCCTCAAGACCGGCGACGGCAAGGTCAGCGGCATGTTCTTCATCGGCAAGGACCGCAAGATCATCGAGGACACCGAGGACAAGATAACCTGGGCCATGTTCCTGTCTGCCACGGTCATTTCCCTCATCATGGGCCTTGGCGGGCTGTGGTTCGCCCGGTCCCTGGCGCGGCCCCTGCAGCGCACCGCCGCCTTCGCCGACAAGGTTGCCGGCGGCGACCTGGACCAGCAGCTGGACGTGCGGCGCGACGACGAGATCGGCACCCTGGCCGACACGCTGCGCCACATGGTGGACAAGCTCAAGGGCATGATCGCCGAGAGCGAGCAGAAGGGCCAGGAGGCCCGCGCAATGGCCGAGGAGGCCAACAAGGCCACCGCCCTGGCCGAGGATGCGCTGAAGCAGGCCGCCCAGGCCAAGCGCGAGGGCCTGCTGCAGGCCGCGCAGAAGCTGGAGGGCGTTGTGGCCGTTGTTTCCAGCGCAGCCGAGGAACTGGCCGCGCAGATCGAGCAGTCCCAGCGCGGGGCGGACCACCAGTCGCAGCGCGTGGCCGAAACAGCCACCGCCATGGAGCAGATGAACGCCACGGTGCTGGAAGTTGCCCAAAACGCGGGCCGCGCGGCGCAAACCAGCGACTCCGCCCGCAAGAACGCCGCCCAGGGCGCGGATGTCGTGGCCCAGGTCGTGGCGGGCATCGGCGACGTGCAAAAGACCAGCGAGATGCTGAAGCAGGACATGGCCAGCCTGGGCCGCCAGGCCGACGGCATCGGCAACATCCTCTCGGTCATCACCGACATAGCCGACCAGACCAACCTCCTGGCGCTCAATGCCGCCATCGAGGCGGCCAGAGCCGGAGACGCCGGGCGCGGGTTCGCCGTGGTGGCGGATGAGGTGCGCAAGCTGGCTGAGAAGACCATGACCGCCACCAAGGAAGTGGGCGACGCCATCCGAGGCATTCAGGAAGGCACGCGCAAGAGTGTGGCGGGCGTGGACCGCTCCGTGGACACCATCCAGCGCGCCACCACCCTGGCCGAGCAGTCCGGCCACGCCCTGAACGAGATCGTGGGCCTTGTGGACTCCGCCTCGGACCAGGTGCGAAGCATCGCCACCGCAGCGGAGGAGCAGTCTGCCACCAGCGAGGAAATCAACAAGAGCGTGGAGGACATCAGCCGCATCTCCAACGACACGGCCTCCGCCATGAGCAGCGCAGGCCAGGCGGTGCTGGAGCTGTCCAAGCAGGCCCAAACCCTGTCGCAGCTCATCGAGCAGCTGCGCAGCGAGGGCAACCAGGCCTAGCCGCCTCCCCTGCCCCCACACCAAACACCAAGGCCGCGTCCGAGTACTGCTCGGGCGCGGCCTTCTTGCGTGGGCTTGCGCAGCCTTGTTGCCGCTTCCGCCTTACACGCCCGCTACCGGGCCCTCGCCAAGATTCTTCACCGCGCCGGGCCGTGGCAGGCGCACGGTGAGCGTCGTGTGGCCGGGCTCGGTGGTGTCCAGCGCCAGGGTGCCGCCCAGGGTGCGCAGCATCAGCCGCGCGGAATACGTGCCCAGGCCCGTGCCGCCCTTTTTGCCCGCGGTGGCGAACTTGTCGAAGAACCTGCGCCGGATGGACTCCGGCACTTCCCCGGCATTGCGCACGCTGGCCATGGCCAACGACGAGCCTTGGCGGCTGTCCACCCAGAGGCGCACCTCGATGACGCCACCCTCGGGCGAGGCCTCGGCCGCGTTCTTGAGCAGGTTGGAAAACACCGAGTCC
The DNA here is from genome assembly GCA_030824035.1 of Humidesulfovibrio sp. Classification (GTDB taxonomy): domain Bacteria; phylum Desulfobacterota; class Desulfovibrionia; order Desulfovibrionales; family Desulfovibrionaceae; genus Humidesulfovibrio. Next base: position 1,088 of record JAVBYL010000219.1, on the reverse strand, counting down.
AGCAGCCTGCGCTCGCCCAGCACCGGGAAGGGCCCCGCCTCCGCGCCGGGGCTCACGGCCAGGGTGAGCCGCTTGGCCGTCACCAGGGGGCGCAGCTCCTTGTCCATGCCCGCCAGCACCTCGCGCAGGTCCAGGGGCTGGGTGCTGGGCACGTACAGGCCGGACTCCATGGCAGCAAGGTCCAGCGAAAGCATGATGAGGCCGAGCATGCGCTTCACCAGCCCGCGCATCTCCTCCAGCACCTGGGTCTGGTCGGCGTTGAGCGGGCCCAGCAGGCTCAGCAGCTCCGAGGCGTTCTGCATGGCTCCCAGCGGGCTCTTGAGGTCGTGGCGCACCACGTTTTCAATGTCGTCGCGCAATATCTCGGCCTGCCGGCGGTCGCTGATGTCCGTGAACGTGCCCAGGTAGCCCATCAGCCCGTTCTGGGCATCGCGCAGGGGACGGATGTGACAGAGCGCCCACAGCATGCCTCCGCGCGGCGCGCGCAGGCGCACCTCCATGTCCAGGTCCTTGCCGCCCGCCAGGGCCTTGCGCCAGGCCGCCTCAAAGCCGGGCAGGTCATCGGCGTGGATGCAGGAGAGCCACCCCTCGCCGGAAAGCTGCTCCTGGTTCCGGCCGGTTTGCCGTTGCAGACGCTCGTTGGCGAAGATGAGCCGCCCGCCAGCATCGGCCTCGAAAACCCCCACCGGCGACTGCCGCACCAGGGAGGAAAAACGGCGCTCGCTCTCGCGCAGGGCCATTTCTGTCTGCTTTTGCGTGGTGATGTCGCGGCCCATGCCGAGCACCCCCAGGAAGTTGCCGCCCTTGTCGCGCACCGCGGTTTTAACCACGCTGAACCAGACATGGCGCTCCGGGCGCGGGCCGTGGCCGTCCCTGGCGGGCTGTGGCGGCAGGGTGTATCGCTGCTCGAAGTGCACGGGCTGCCCGGCCTCCTGGGCCATGGCGTTGGAGGCGCGCTGGATGTGCAGTTCCTCCGGCCCGAACACCTTGGACAAGGGCGCGCCCAGCACCTCGTCCCGGGCAAAGCCCACCAGGTCGCAGAAGGTCTGGTTGGCCTCGCGGAAGCATTCGTCCGCGCCCATGACGCA
>JAVBYL010000296.1 GCA_030824035.1 Humidesulfovibrio sp. | reverse complement strand
GGGCGGGCGAAGTAGAAGCCCTGCACGAACTCGCAGCCCAGGCTGCGCAGCATGGTGGCCTGCTCGCGCTCCTCCACGCCCTCGGCCACCACATCCAGGCCCAGGCTGTGGGCCAGGGCCAAAATGGCGCGCACGATCTCCTTGTTCTCCGGGTCCAGCCCAAGCCGCCCGATGAAGCTGCGGTCCACCTTGAGGGTATCCACCGGGAAGCGCTGCAGGTACGAGAGCGAGGAGTAGCCCGTGCCGAAGTCGTCGATGCTGATCTGCACGCCCAGGTGCTTGAGCCTGTTGAGCATGATGAGCGCGCTCTCGGCGTTGATCATGATGTTGGACTCGGTGATCTCAAGCTTCAGCCTGTCCGCCGGAAGGCCGGTTTCGTGCAGGATTCCCGCCACCTGTTCCACGAGGTCGAACTGGGCGAACTGCTTGTTGGAGAGGTTCACGGCCACAAAGAGGTCGCGCGCCGCCGGGTCGTCCTTGCGCCACGCGGCCAGGTCGGCGCAGGCCTGGCGCAGCACCACGCGGCCCAGGTCGAGGATGATGCCCGTTTCCTCCGCCAGGGAGATGAACGACCCCGGTCCCACAAGGCCGCGCTCCGGGTGCTGCCAGCGGGCCAGCGCCTCGAACCCCACGAGCTGGGAGTTGTTCAGCGACCAGATGGGCTGGTAGAACACCTTGAATTCCTCGTGCTCCAGGGCCTGGCGCAGCTCCTGTTCCATGGTCAGGCGGTCCAGGGCGCTCTTGTACATGCGCGGGGTGAACACCTTGAACCGGCCGCGGCCGCTGGTCTTTACCTGGTGCAGGGCGATGGCGGCGCTTTGCAGCAGCTCCTCCGCCCGCTCGAAGGTGTTGGGCGAGAGCACCACGCCGAAGCTGGCCGAGGTTTGCACCTCGCGCCCGGCTATTTCCAGGGGCTCCATGACGGCGGCGCGCAGGCGCTTGATGATGCGGATGGCCTCGCCGGGTGTGGCCAGCTCCTCCAGCAGCAGCACGAACTCGTTGCCGCCGAAGCGGGCCACGGTGTCCAGGCCGCGCAGGGTGCCCACGATGCGCCGGGCCACGGCCTCGATGACCTGGTCGCCGAAGCTGTGCCCCAGGCTGTCGTTGATGATCTTGAAGCGGTCCAGGTCCATGGACACCACGGCGTAGAAGACGTCCTCGCGCCGCCGGAAGCGCTCCATGGCCTGCTGGATGCGGTCCAGGGCCAGGGTGCGGTTGGCCAGCCCCGTGAGGGTGTCGTACAGCGACTGGTGCCGGAGCTTCTGCTCGAACTCCAGGCGCTCGGCCTCGCGCACATCCAGGGCCAGGGCCATGTTGTCGAAGGATTCGGCCAGGCGGCCCATGTCGCCTTCCTGGTGGCCTATGCCGCTCCTGGCGGCCAGGTCGCCCCGGCCCAGGCGGTCGGCCGCATCGCGCAACCTGCGGAAGCGCCGCACAATGATGACGTTGCCCAGGGTCCAGGCCAGCAGGGCGGAAAGGCCCACGGCCCCGGCCATGAGCGCCATGTTGCGCATGAGCAGGGCCTTGGGCCCCGCTAGGGCGCGTTCTTCCGGTATGCCCACGCGGGCGAGCATGTAGTGGTCGTCGCTCTTGCGCAGCCGCAGCCGCTTGACGGCGTAGAGCCTGCGCATTCCGTCCGCGCCGGGGGCCATGAGGGTCGCCTCTTCCCCAACGGAGTTGAAGCGGCCCCAAACGGTTTCGTCCTCCGGCTGCCCGGCCCACTTTTCCGGCTCGGGGAAGCGGTACAGGCGGATGCCGTTGCTGTCCGTGAGGGCCATGGCCGAGCCCTCGGGCAGGTCGGCCAGATCGAAGGCGCGCGACAGGGAGGCCAGATTGTAGGCCGCGCCCACCACGGCGATGATGTTGCCGGAGTCGTCCAGCACCGGGGTGGCGAAGTGCAGCACGGCGAGCTTGCTGGTGCGGCTGACGGCGTAATCGCCCACGGCGAAGGAGCGGTGGCGAAGCGCATCCTTGAAGTAGCGGCGGTCGGTGACGGTCAGCTGGGCGGGGATGGGCAGGGCGGAGGCGCCCAGGCGGCCATCCAGGGTGACGAGGAAGATGTTGGAGTAGTCGGGGTTGTCCTTCACCAATCGGCTGAAGAGGGTGGTGCAGCCGGGCAGGTCCAGGGCGCGCACCGTGGGCACCTGGGCCAGGGTGGCCAGCATGGTGCGCGTGGACCCCTCCACGCGGGTGAGGTCGGTGCGCATGCCCTGCACCAGCCGCGTGGCCGTGTCCTTGGCCTTGTCCACAGCGTGGCGCTCCAGCTCCAGGCCGCTCCAAAACACCAGCGCAAAGGCCGGGACAGCAGCCGCGAGAACAAGCACCAGCAGGTGCGTGCGGATGGACCAGGTGAAGAAGGGCTTCATGCGCGCCCGGAAGGAAGGGTCGGGAAAGACCCTGGATAATCGCTGTTATGCATTTGCAGAATCCATACATAAAGCGAAAGCACAGGTCCAGGGCATATGCCCAAAGAACATACATAAATGTACCGCGAATGACTGCGTAGTTTTGGTGCTGCGTACATTTTGGCCCCGTGTTGCCCCTGTTTGACCCGTTCCTTTACACTCTTGCGCTTCATGGTGCGGGCCGTCGGGGTGTCCGGCCGCGTCTTCGCCCAGGCGGACCTTGCCTGTGGCCGCGTGGTCTGGTATGTGTTTCAGATATGCTTTGGCTGCCCTGGGGGCCGCGGGCGCTTCGGGGGCTTTCCCACACCAACGTTTTTTTGAGAAAGGGGTTCTGGAATGAAACGTTTCGTTCTGTTTGCCGCCCTCGTTTTGGGCATGGCCCTGGCCGGCAGCGCCATGGCCGCTGAGAAAACCTACGTCAACGGCATCGACGGCGGCGGTTTCCCCCCGTATGCCTACGTGGACAAGACCGGCAAGACCGTGGGTTTCGACGTTGAGTCCGTGGAGTGGATCGGCAAGAAGATGGGCTTCAAGGTCAAGCACCAGCCCGTCGAGTGGTCGGCCATCATCCCCGCCCTGGAGGCCAAGAAGATCGACATGATCGCCTCCGGCATGAGCGCCACCGCCGAGCGCGCCAAGCGTGTGAACTTCTCCAATCCCTACTACCAGGTGACCCAGGTTCTGGTGGTGAAGGCCGACAACAAGCTTTCCCTGAAGGACATGCTGACCACCGGCAAAAAGATCGGCGTGCAGCGCGGCACCGTGACCGCCAAGTACCTGGAGGACCTTTCCAAGCAGCCCGGCATGAAGTTCAGCCTGGTGATGTACGACTCCAGCGACCTGTCCATGCAGGACCTCCCCATCGGCCGCATCGACGGCTCCGGCATGGATAACACCATCGCCAAGGAAGTGCTGAAGAAGGACAAGAAGACCAAGGTCGCCGGCACCTTCGACGCCGCCCCCGAGAACTACGGCTACGCCGTGCGCAAGGACGACGCCGAGCTCCTGAAGAAGCTCAACGACGGCCTGAAGCTGCTGATGGCCGACCCGTACTGGAAGGAACTGAAGAAGAAGTACGACATCGACTAGTTCCGACCACCCCGACGAGTTGCACAACCGAAAGGCTTCGGGTTACGCGCCGGAGCCTTTCGGTCTTTTTCATAAGCAGGCCATGATGGGCCGGAAGGATCGCCGCACGAATGGATTTCGCCGTTGCCTTTGATGCCGCCAGAGAGGCGCTGCCCTACATGCTGGGCGGAGTCATCTGGACCGTGGGGCTCATTGTGGGCGCCATGCTGCTGGGCCTGTTTCTGGGCGTGCCCCTGGCCGTGATGCAGGTGTACGGCCCCTGGCCCGCGCGCAAGCTGGTGAACACGCACGTGTGGCTGTTCCGGGGCATCCCCATCCTGGTGCAGATGTACATCTTCTACTTCGGCCTGCTCTCCTGGCTTTCCCAGGTGCCCCTGCTGGAAAACCTTGGGCTCGACAGCCCCTTCGTGGCCGCCGTGCTGGTGCTGGGCCTCACCAGCAGCGCGTACCAGTCCCAAATTTTCCGCGGCGCCATCCAGTCGCTCCCGGCCGGACAGTTGAAGGCCGCCCGCGCCCTGGGCATGAGCGACGCCCAGGCCATCCGCAGCATCATCCTGCCCCAGGCGCTGCGCCTCTCCATCCCCGGCTGGAGCAACGAGTACTCCATTCTGCTCAAGGACTCGGCCCTGGCCTTCTCCATCGGCGTGGTGGAGATCATGGCGCGCATGCGCTCCGTTGCCTCGGCCACGCACGAGCCGGTGTCCATGACCTTCCTGGCGGGCATCATCTTTTTCGTCCTCACCTGGGTCGGGGTCAAGGCCCTGAACATGCTGGAAAACAAGGTCCGCATAGCGGGCTACACGCGCCAAGGAGCCGTCTGATCCCATGTCCGCCATCGACATTGAAAAGAACGGAGACGTTCCCATGCTTGAGGCCGTGAACCTGGTGAAAACCCTGGGCGGCAACCGTGTGCTCGACGGCGTGAGCCTGGCCCTGCCCAAGGGCTGCGTAAAGGTGCTCATCGGCCCCTCCGGCGCGGGCAAGAGCACGCTGTTGCAGTGCCTCAACTTTCTTTTGCCGCCGGATGCCGGGCACATCAGCCTGGAGGGCCGCCGGGTGAACGGGGGCAGCAAGCGCGAGCTGTGCGCCTTCCGCCAGAAGGTGGGCATGATTTTCCAGGATTTCAATCTCTTCGACCACTTGAGCGCCCTGGAGAACGTCCGCGTGGCCCTCATCAAGGTGAAGGGCATGAGCAAGCTGGAGGCCACGGAGCGCGCCCTGGCGGAGCTGGCCCGCGTGGGCCTGAAGGACAAGGCCACCCTGTACCCGGCCAACCTCTCCGGCGGGCAAAAGCAGCGCGTGGCCATCGCCCGCGCACTGGCCATGGACCCCAAGGTGATGCTGCTGGACGAGCCCACCAGCGCCCTGGACCCGGAGCTCATCGGCGAGGTGCTGGCCGTCATCCGCGACCTGGCCCAGCTGGGCATGACCATGATCATGGCCACCCACCAGATCAGCTTCTCCGCCAGTTTGGCCGATGAATTTCTGTTCATGGACAAGGGGCGCATTGTGGAGCAGGGCTCCCCGGCCGAGCTTTTGGGCCGTGGGTCGCAGTCGCGCACCCAGTCGTTCTGCGCCAAGATCAGCGAGCTCACCGGCGTGGCGGGCGAGGCCTGCGAACTGGGAGATATCAAGGCGTGAACGAGTATTTCGAGTTCCTGACCACCGAGCTGATCCCCGGCTTCAAGGAAGGCCTGTGGACCAGCATCGTGGTCATCGTGCCCTCGGCCCTGCTGGGGGCCCTCATCGGCATCGTGGCGGGCGTGCTGCGCGTGTACGGGCCCAGGCCGGTGCAGCGCATCACCGAGGCCTATGTGTCGCTGTTTCGCGGCACGCCGCTCATCGTGCAGGTGTTTTTCTGGTACTTCGCCCTGCCGTACATCAAGTTTGGGGAGTGGAGCCTGGTGCTCGACCCCATCGAGGCGGCGGTGCTGTCCTTCAGCCTGTGCAGCGGGGCCTACCAGTCGGAGTACATCCGCAGCGGCCTGGGCTCCATCAAGCGCGGGCAGATACGCGCCGCCCTGGCCCTGGGCATGACCCTGTCCCAGGCCGTGCGCAACATCGTGCTGCCCCAGGCATTTCGCCGCGCCCTGCCGGGCTGTGGCAACGAGATCATCTACCTCATCAAATACTCGTCCCTGGCGTCCATCATCACCGTCAACGAGCTCACCGGCATGGCCAACACCATCGCCAAGAACTCCTGGCGCAACATCGAAGTGTTCTGCACCCTGGGCATGTATTATCTGGCCCTGGTGACCATAGCCACCTGGATGCTGCGCCTGCTGGAGGACGCCCTGGCCGTTCCCGGCTTCGAGCGCCACAAGTCCTGATTTCGTCCTGACCTTCCCACCTCTTGCCTGACACGCGAGGCGGCCATGCACAGCCCACGCCCCCCCTTGAGCCCTGATGTTCTCGACCTGCTGGGCCGCGAGTTCGGCCCGGACCTGTTGACCAGCGAGACCGAGCTTGACCAGCGCGGCCGCGACGAGTCCGGCCTGTGCCTGCCGCCCGGGGCCGTGCTGCTGGCCCGGGGCGAGTGGCAGGTGGCGCGCCTGCTGGAGCTGGCCAACGAGCTGGACTTCCCGGTGATTCCGCGCGGCGCGGGCACTGGCCTTGCCGGCGGCTGCCTGGCGGCGCGCGGTGGGGTGGTGCTGGACCTCACGGCCATGAACCGCATCCTGGCCATCGACACCCAGAGCCTTACGGCCACGGTGCAACCGGGGGTCATCACCCAAACCCTGCGCGACGAGGCCCGCAAGGTCGGCCTGTTCTACCCGCCGGACCCGGCCAGCCTGGCCACCAGCACCCTGGGCGGCAACGCCGCCACCAACGCGGGCGGCCCGGCCTGCGTCAAGTACGGCACCACGCGCGACTACGTGCTGGGCATACGCGCCGTGCTGCCCACGGGCGAGCTGGTGCGCGCCGGGGTGAACACGCGCAAGGGCGTGGTGGGCTACGACCTCACGCGGCTCATCGTGGGCAGCGAGGGGACCCTGGGCGTCATCACGGAGCTGACGCTCAAGCTCAT
>JAVBYL010000064.1 GCA_030824035.1 Humidesulfovibrio sp. | reverse complement strand
ACCCTCCGGTCCATATTCACCCGCAAGGAGCTTTTGGCAGCGGCCAAAGGCTAGACTTTCAGGAACAGGCGTTCCGGTTCGCTGCGGGAGAACCAGCTGAGCGCCCAAACAGACGTGGAAGAGCCTTGAAAGTCGTACGCATCGCCTCCCTACTGACCGCACTGGTCCTGTTGCCCTGCCTGGGGCTCGCCGCCAATCCCGGCTCTGCCTCCGCGCCCGGCTGGGAAACGCAGGTTTCCTCGCACGCCGCCGTGCCCGATCTCATCATCGGCATCGACAAGGACAGCCAGACCTTTTACATGTTCACGCGCAAGAGCCCCCTGGAAATCTCGCGCAAGCTGCCCTGCACAACCGGCTCCACAGCCGGCGACAAAATGCGCGAGGGCGACATGCGCACCCCGGAGGGTGTGTACTTCGTGGAGGAGAAGGTCCCGGGCAAGCTCGACTTCGCCCTCTACGGCGACCACGCCTTCAGCCTGAACTACCCCAACCCGGTGGACCGCCTGAAGGGCAAGACCGGGCACGGCATCTGGATCCACGGCCGGGGCAAGCAGTTCGTCAGCCGCGACACCCGTGGCTGCGTGGCCCTCACCGCCCAGGACATCAGCGCCCTCAACGGCCACATCCCCTTCGGCACGCCCGTTGTCATCGCCAAAAAGCTTTCCTGGACCAAGGAGCCCGGCTCCTCCGAGCAGACGGCCACCCAGCTGGCCGAGCGCGTGCGCCAGTGGGCCAGCGACTGGCAGAACAAGCGCGACCGCTTCTTCGACTACTTCCAGCCGGAGAAGTTCGCCCTCACCGAGGGAGTTTCCTTCCCGCAGTTCAAGAGCCACAAGATGGGCATCTTCGCCCGCCAACCGTGGATCCACGTCATGGTGGACAACGTGCGCGTCATCCAGGGCCCGGACTACTGGGTCACCACCTTCGAGCAGTACTACCGCACCCAGGACCTCATCTCCGCCGTGGGCAAGCGCTTCTACTGGCAGAAGGACAAGGACGGCGCCTGGCGCATCGTGGGCGGCGAGTATACCGAGGCCTCGCCCAACATCGAGGGCCGCTACCTGGGCGCCAAGCGCGCCGAGGTGGAGCGCATGCTCAAGGGTTGGCTGGAGGCCTGGCTGGCGGCGGATGTGGACAAATACATGACCTACTACACCGACGACGCCACCAACGGACGCCAGACCAACGCCAAGGCCATGCGCGACTACAAGCAGACCCTCTGGGTCAGCAAGTCGCCCACGCGCATCGCGGCGGACAAGGTGGAAGTGAGCATGCACCAGAAGGGGCTCAAGGTCAGCTTCGTGCAGACCTACGAGGACTCCGCGGGACAGGCCGACAAGGGCATGAAGACCCTGGTCATCACGCCCAAGGGTGACTCCTGGGCAATCCTAAGCGAGAGCTGGAGCAAGATTTGAAAAAAGAAGCCAACTACAGCGTGCTGTTCATGCGCGACGACACGGACGTCAGAAGCTTCCGGGTCAGTCCCAAGCGCCTGCGCGCACTGCTGTGGCTTGGCGGCTGCCTGGGCGTCGTCGTCCTGGTGGGCCTCATCATCGGCGTGCAGTCCTTTGTGGGCTACCGCCTGCTGCTGACGGAAAAACGCGATCTTGAAGTGAAATTGGCCGAGGCCCTGGTCAACGTGGAACGCGCGGGCAACATCGGCATGATGCAGAAGTCCATGGGCGGCAAGGACGGCGAGGCCGCAGGCAAGCCTGCACCAGCCCAGGCCCAGGCCGGAGCCAACCGGGCCTTCGCGCGCCTCAGCTCCGATGCCATCACCGTGGAGAACCTGCGCAGCCAGGTAGCGGGCGGCTCCCTCACCGCCACCTTCGACCTGAGCAACCGCGCGGGCTCCCCGCTCTCCGGCGAGGTCTCCCTGGCCGTGCTGCGCAACGATGGCGTCCTCGTGCCCCTTGAAGTCCCCTCCGCGGACCTGAGCTTCCAGATCCAGCGCTTCAAGCGCATCTCCACCACGACCAAGCTGCCCGAGGGTGTAACGCGCCCGCAGCTGCTGGGCCTGCGCGTGGAGATCAAGAACTCCGAGGGAGAGACCATCCTTGGCGAAACGTACCCCCTGGGCAATTAGCGCCCTCCTCGCCTGCCTCGTCACCCTGGCGTGCACAGGCGCCGCCCATGCCACCCTCCGCAGCGAGTTCGTGTTCTTTGAGGGAACGCAGTACCCGCTCACGGCCATCTTCATCCAGGGCGAGGCCCCCGGCCCCACGGTGATGATCCAGGGCGGCATCCAGGGCGACGAGCCCACCGGCTTTTTGAGCGCCCAGGTGCTCTCCCAGTCCCGCGTGCTGCGGGGCAACCTCATCCTGGTGCCCAGAGCCAACGTGCCCTCCATCCACGCCCACCAGCGCGCGGTGAACGTGGACATGAACCGCCGCTTCGACCGGGACTACAACCAGTTCTACGAGGACCGCCTGGCCCGCGCCGTGCGCTTCCTGCTTTCCCAGTCCAGCGCGCTCATCCACCTGCACGAGGGCTCCGGCTTTTACGACCCCAACTACATCAGCCCCATGCGCAACCCCATGCGCTACGGCCAGTCCATCATCATCGACACCCTCACCTACGAGCGGCTGGACCTGGAGCGCCTGGTCAACGGCGCGCTCAAGGAAATCAACGCCCAGGTGGGCAGGCCGGAATACGACTTCAAGCTGTTCAACACCCGCACCTTCGACCCCGAAAGCCGCTACGCGGCGGAGATGCGCAAGTCGCTCACCTTTTACGCCCTGTCCATGCTGAACATCCCGGCCATGGCCGTGGAAGTCAGCAAGAGCATCGGCGACCTGGGCTGGAAGGTGAAGCAGCAGGCCCAGGTCACGGCCATCCTGCTCAAGCACCTGGGCGTGGACATCGTGCTGCCGCGCATCGACGAAAACGAGGTGCAGAAGTCCTTCAGCCGCGACCTCAAGGTGAAGGTGAACGGCAAGGTGCTGGACAGCGGCGCCACCATCCCCCTCACACCGGGCGGGGCCATCAAGGCCGAGGCCGCCCCCCAGGGCAAGGGCGACACCCACGGCGCCGTGCTGGCGCTTTTCGCCTCCGATAGGCCCAATGTGAACCTTGTGGACTCCCCGCGCATGGCCCTGGAAAGCTTCCAAGGGCTGGAACTGCGCCAGGACGGCCGCAAGGTGCTGGCCTCGGGCGTGCATTTCAACGGCGCCATGCCGCCGCCGCTGCCGCCGGGCCCCCCGGTTTTCGTGTGCTGGCTCAACGGCAAGCCCGTGCAGGTCAAAAACGGGGAGGCCATCCGCGCCGTGGTGGGTGATCAGCTCATCATCGAGGGCGTGCTGGGCAGCCCCTGGAAGGAAACCATCAATTTCAAGGGCTACACCGCCCGCCCCTGGGCCAACGACGGCCAGGACATGGGCTTTGAGATCATCCTCGACCCGGACAGCTTCATCGCCAAATACCAGCAGGATTCGCCCATGCCTGGGGCCACGCGCTACCAGGTGGACCGCGAGACGGTGGGCGCACGGCCCGCCAAGTTCTTTGTGGACATAGAGCAGCGCAAGGTGCAGACCCTGAGGCTCGTGGACGCCCAGGGCCAGCAAGTGACCGTGCGCTGGGCCTCCGGCGGGGAGATTCACCTGCCGCCGGGCGAATACGCCGTGGCCGAGGCCGCGAGCAACGGCCCCTCCAGCCGCCTGCTGCCCTTCGTGGGCAGCCGCCCGCTCAAGCCGGGCGAGAAATTCCGCGTTGAGGCCGACAAGCCCGTGCTGTTCACCCTGCGCCAAGCCACCACCTTCGCGGGCCTGGGCGCCATGACCCTGGTTCCCAAGGCGGCAAAGCCGACCGAGCGCCCGCAGCGGCTTTCGGCCAACCCGGACGAGCCCCGGCTCTACTAGCACATAACCTCCGGGCCACGCCCCGTATATGCCCCGGTCGGAACATGCCGCCGGGCCCCCTCTCGCCCCTTGCCTCCCGCGCGGGCTGGGCGTATGCCCCCTGCATGCCAGAAACAATGCGCGCGCACCTGTTCATCCCCTGCCTCGTGGAGGACTGCCAGCCGGAGATCGGCGAGGCCGTCGTGAGCGTTCTGGAGCACCTGGGCCTGCGCCCGGAGCTGCCCCGGGGCCAGTCCTGCTGCGGCCAGCTGGCCTACAAGACCGGCGACCTCGACGGCGCAAGGGCCCTGGCGCTGCGCTATCTGGAGGTCTTCCACGCCCCCGGCCCGGTGGTGTGCCCCTCCGGCTCCTGCGTCAAAATGGTGCGCACCTACCCAACACTTTTCGCCCCCGGCACACCGGAGCACGCCCGCGCCCTGGGCCTCGCCGGGCGCACCTTCGAGTTCTGCCAGTTCGTGGCCGGGGAGCTGGGCCGCGTGGACCTGGGCGCGCAGCTCGCCACCCGCGCCTGCTACCACGGCTCCTGCCAGGTAGACCGCGCCCTGGGCATCACCCAGGCCCCGCGCGACCTGCTGCGCGCTGTGCGCGGGCTGACCCTGGTGGAGGCCGCCCGGCCCGACCGCTGCTGCGGTTTCGGCGGGGTGTTCAGCCTGCAATTCACCGGGGTGTCCCAGGCCCTGGTGGAGGACAAGACCGAGGAGATTCTGGCCACCGGCGCCGATATGCTCGTCAGCGCGGAGCCCAGCTGCCTCATGAACATCGGCGGACACCTGGCGCGCCGGGGCAGCGCGCTACCCACACTGCACGTGGCGCAGGTGCTGGCCCTGGGGCTCGGCAAGGGGAGCGGCGCATGGAGGTAACCACCCGCCGCTTCCGCCAGAATACGGAGGACGCCTGCCGCAACGGCAACCTGCGCGCCGTGCTGGACCACGCCACCCGCTATTTTCAAAGCAAGCGCGCCGCCGCCCTGGCTGTCTTTGATGGCCGCGAGGAGCACTTCGCCCGCGCCCGCGCCGCACGGCTCACCGCCCTCTCCCGGCTGCCGGAGCTATTGGAGCAGCTGGAGCAGAACGCCAGCGCCGCCGGGGTGCGCGTGCACTGGGCCACGGACGCGGCCGAGGCCAGAGCGCTCATCAGCGGCATAGCCCGCGAGAACGGCGTGCGCGTGGTGGTCAAGGGCAAGAGCATGATCACCGAGGAGATCGGCCTGAACGAGGCCCTGCAAAGCGCCGGGGCCGAGGTTTGGGAGACGGACCTGGGCGAATTCATCGTGCAGCTCGCCGGGGAGGCCCCCTCGCACATCATCGCCCCGGCCATCCACAAATCCCGCGCCGAGGTGGCCGAGCTGTTCCAGGAGAAGCTCGGCCTCACGGGGCAGAGCATCCCGGAGCTCACCCTGCTGGCGCGCCAGGCCCTGCGCGAGAAGTTCCTCGCAGCGGACATGGGCGTCACCGGCGTAAACATGGCCGTGGCCGAGACCGGCAGCGTCATCCTGGTGGAGAATGAGGGCAACATCCGCATGTCCACCACCTGCCCGCCGCTGCATGTGGCGGTGATGAGCCTGGAGAAGGTGGTGGCCACCCTGGAGGACGCCGCAGACGTGTTGCGCGCCCTGCCGCGCAGCGCCACGGGTCAGCGCATGTCCTCCTACGTGTCCGTGCTCACCGGCCCCCGCAAAGCGGGCGAGGCCGACGGCGCCAAACAGATGCACCTCGTCATATTGGACAACGGCCGCTCCAAGGTGCTTGCCGACCCGGCCCTGGCCGAGGCGCTGCTCTGCTTCCGCTGCGGGGCCTGCGTCAACGCCTGCCCGGTGTACCAGACCGTTGGCGGGCACGCCTACGGCTGGATATACTCCGGCCCCATCGGCGCGGTGCTGAACTCCCTTTTGCTGCCGCCGGACGACACCCGCGACACCCCCTACGGCTGCACGCTGTGCGGGGCCTGCGCACAGGCCTGCCCCCTGGGCATCGACCACCCGAAGATGCTGCTGGCCCTGCGCCAGCAACTGCGCACGGGGAGCGGCTTCGGGGCGCTGCACACCCTGCTGGCGCGCCATCCCCTGGCCTACCGCGCCGCAGCGGGCACGGCCTGCGCCGTGGACCCGGACCTGAACCTGCTGGCACGCCTGCCTGGCCTGCCGGGGGTGAAGGGCTTTGCGCGTTCCCGCCGCCTGCCCTCGCTCAAAACGCCTTTTTCGGCGCGCTTCCGCGCCCTGCAAACAAGCCGCCGCAAGGGGGACGCATGAGCCGCCAGCGCATTCTCACCGCCCTGCGCGCCGCCACGGCCGCTGCTCCCATTGTCGTGCCCACGCCTCCGGCCCGGCCCGCGTCCGTCCCCGTGGATGAAACCGCCTGGGAACGCCTGGCCGCCGTGCTGGAGCCGCTGGAGGTGCGCCTGCGCCTGGCCAAAACGCCCGCCGAGGCCATTGCGCACGTGGCGGACATCGCCCGCGAACGCGCGGCAGCCAGCTATGTGCGCTGGCCGCAACTTTCGCCTTATATAATTGATGCGCTGGACACCACACTGGATATGGCGCTGGATATGGCGCTGACCGGCCTCATACGCGTGGAGCACCCCGCCCCCGGCAGCAACAACCGCCCCTGCCCGGACCTCGCCAAGGTGGACCTGGGCATCACCCACGCCCACGCCGCCCTTATCGACTCCGGCAGCCTCGTGGTTGTCGCCGGGCCGGA
>JAVBYL010000141.1 GCA_030824035.1 Humidesulfovibrio sp. | reverse complement strand
AGGCCCGTGCTGGCGCGCACCCAGCCCCCGCGCCCAACGGAAACCGGCCAGGCGCTGTTGCGCCACGCCCGGCGCATGGGCCTGCTGGAAGCGGAGATGCTGGCCGAGCTGGGGGCCGAGCAGGGGGTCGAACTGGAGGCTGGAGCCGGGGATTCCGGCATCACCCCAGGAAAGTGCGCCCCCTGGCAATCCCTGGCCCTGGCGGTGAACGCGGACAGCCTGGCCACTTGGTTCACCGGCGCGGTGCTGCCGCTGCTTGCCGGTCCCGGCCTGGGGACGAACGCCGGAACGCGCCTGACCCTGGACCTGCGCGTGGACGACCAGGAGCGCACCCACGACATGCTGCGCCGGGGCGAAGTCGCCGGCTGCGTGAGCACGCGCCCCACGCCCATGCAGGGCTGCGGCGTGGTGTTCCTCGGCACCATGCGCTACCACTGCGCCGCCTCCCCGGCCTTCGCCGCCCGGTGGTTCCCCCAGGGGCTCACGGCCCGGGCCGCCGCCCTGGCGCCCGCCGTGGTGTTCAACCGCGACGACACCGTGCACGACCGCTACTTGCACCAGACCCTGGGGAACAGCCCGGAGGCCGCGCCCCGCCACCATGTGCCCAACTCCGAGCGCTTTGTGGATTTCGTGGCCGCCGGGGCGGGCTACGGGCTGGTTCCACACCTGCAGGCCGGGGCGCTGCTGGCCTGCGGCGCGCTGGTGGACCTGCTGCCCCATGCGCCCATGCCCGTGCCGCTGTACTGGCACTGCTGGAGCCTCCCCTCCGCCCTGCTGGCCCGGCTGACCACGGCCCTGCAAAGCGCCGCGCTCCGGGATCTATTGCCGGAATAACCACCGCGACCGTCTGCTTGTGCCCGTTCCACGTCGCGTGTACCCTGCGCGGCATGGGAACAGTCGTAATGCTCACCCTGGTGGCGCTGTGCCAGCTCACCCTCGCGGCCCACGCCCTGCGCGGCGGCGACTGGGGCCTGTGCGCGGCGCTGGTGGTGTTCGCGGCGGCCCTGGCCACCCAGCAGGGCTTTGTGCGGCTGGTATGGGCCGCGCTGCTGGTGCTGGGAGCGGTGTTCTGGGTGCGCGCCGGGCTCGGCTTTTACCAGGTGCGCGCGGCAATGGGCGAGCCCTGGCTGCGGCTGGCGCTCATCCTCGGCGGACTGACCCTGGCGAGCCTGGCCTCCGGCCTGTGGCTGCTGGGGGAGCGCGCCCGCGCCCTCTTCCACCGCAACGCCGATACCGAGGCGGTGCGGGCGGCGGCCTTCGCCCTGGCTGTGGGCGGGCTGTACCTGGCGCGCTCCAAGGCCAAGGTGGCCGTGCTCCTGGCCGACCGCTTCCTGCCCGGCAGCGGCTGGCTGGAGATGCTGGCCCTGGGCTTCTACGCCGCCTGGGTGGCCGGGGTCATCCTCGACCCCGCCCGGCACAAGCGCCTGCGGCCCAAGCTCTGGGCCCTGTTCTCGGCGGTGTTCTTCGCGCAGCTGGCCCTGGGGCTGGCGGGCCTTACGGATTTCCTCATGACCGGGCGGCTGCACCTGCCCGTGCCCGCGCTCATCGCCGCCGGGCCGCTGTTTCGGGGCGGCGGGCTGTTCATGCCCATCCTGTTCGCCAGCACCGTGGTGCTCGTTGGCCCGGCCTGGTGCAGCCACCTGTGCTACATCGGCGCATGGGACGACCAGTGCTCCCGCCTGGGGCCCAAGCGGCCCAAGCCGATGCCGCGCTCCTGGGCCATCGGCGGCAGGCTGGCGGCCCTGGTTTTGGCCTGCGGCACGGCGCTGCTGTTGCGCGCCCACAACGTCCCCGGTGAAACCGCCGCCTGGCTGGCCGCCGGGTTCGGTCTGGCCGGGCTGGGGGTGATGGCCCTCGTCTCGCGTCGGCTGGGCGTCATGGCCCACTGCACGGCCTTCTGCCCCATCGGGCTGGTGGGCAACCTGCTCGGGCGGCTCACACCCTGGCGGGTGCGCATCGACCGCGAAACCTGCACGGGCTGCGGTTCCTGCGCGCGGGCCTGCCGGTACTCCGCCCTCACCCCGGCGGAAATCGAGGCGGGCGCGCCGGGCCTGCCCTGCACCCTCTGCGGCGACTGCATCGGGGCCTGCCCCCACGACAGCATGGGCTACCGGCTGGCCTGGCCTCTTTCCCACGTTGCCCCCGGCACGGCGCGGGCGGTCCTGGCCGTGCTGCTTGGCGCGCTCATGGCCGTGTTCCTCGGGGTGGCGCGCATCTAGCCACGCACAGGGCAAGGCCCGGCTGCCACCGGAGGCCAGGACCGAAAAGAAAGACTTCCGCCCCGGCACTTGCGCTCCTGCCAGACAATTGGCTATACCTTTCCCAGATGCGCGCCGATAAGGTTTGGGCTACACCATAATGGCCTAAGCTGGACCTCATCCGGCGGCACCGACAACAAGGCAGGGAAGACGTGGCAAAGAAAGAAGAAAAGGCTCCGGCGGAAGTCGCCCTGGACGGGGCGGCCGAGCCCAAGCCTTCCAAGAAGAAGCTCATCATCAAGATCGTCATCCTCGTGGTGCTGCTGGCCATTTTGGGCGCGGGCGGCTTTTTCGGGTATAAGTTCTTCATGGGCAAAAAGGCCGCGGCCGAGGGCGAAAACGCCACGGAGCAGACGGCCGAGCAGTCCGCCGAGGGCGGCCACGGCGAGAAGAAGGATGAAAAGAGCCCGGCCGTGGAAGGCGCTGGCGAGCTGGTGAGCCTGCCTCCCCTGCTGGTGAACCTGGCCGACCCCCAGGGCAGGCGCTACCTCAAACTGGCCCTGGACATCGAGGTGAAGGACAAGAAGGCCTCGGAGCTCTTGAACAAGAACATGGCCAAGGTGAAGGACGCCTTGCTGCTGCTCTTGTCCAGCAAGACCTACGACGACCTCGCCAGCATCGAGAACAAGATTCTGCTGAAGAAGGAAATAGTGGAGCGGCTGACCCTCGTTTTGGGCGAGCAGCAGGTGATGCGCGTCTACATAACGGAAATAGTCGTTCAATAGCATGCTTTTTGCATAGGTGCGTGCATCGCACCCGCGGCAGGCCCCAGTGGCCAGCCACAGCCGCCCTCCCCACCGGCGGGAGGCAGGCGGCGGGACAACACAAGCACCAGGAGTACGCCGCATGGCCGATGACAAAGACCAGGACAAACTCGCCGAAGAATGGGCCGCCGCCCTCATGAACGACGACGAAGCGGCCCCTGCGGCTGGCGCCGCGCCCGCGGCCGGAGCGGAAAAGGGCTCCGACGACGCCCTGGCCGACGAGTGGGCCAAAGCCCTGGCCACCCAGGAAGAGGACGACGTCAAGAAGGAGAAGGAGCAGAGCTTCCTGCGCACGCAGACGCACGAGCCCGTGTTCCCGGACATGACGGCGGAGCACAAGAGCCAGCGTCAGAACCCCGGCACCAAGCGCGACCTGGACTTCATTCTCGACATCCCCCTGGAAGTCTCCGCCGAGCTTGGCCGCACCAAGCTGCTCATCAACGAGCTGCTGCAGCTCGGCCAAGGCAGCGTGGTGGAGCTGAACAAGCTGGCGGGCGAGCCCCTGGAGATCTTCGTCAACGGCAAGCTGGTGGCGCGCGGCGAGGCCGTGGTCATCAACGAAAAATTCGGCATCCGCCTCACCGACATCATCAGCCCGATAGAGAGGGTAAAGCAGCTTGCCTGATCAGCTCTTTTTTGACATTGTGAAGATGGTCCTGGCGCTGGCCTGCATTGTGGGCCTCATCTTCGGCGTTGTGTTTGTGCTGAAGCGGTTCTTGCCCGGCGCAACGCGCGCGGCCAACGAGCGCGTGGACATGTACATGGTGGGGCAGCTGCCCCTAGGTTCCCGGCAGCGCATTGCGGTTGTGCGCGTGCACGACCGCACCCTGGTGCTCGGCATCTCCGAGGCGAGCATCAACACCCTGGCGGAGCTGACGCCCAAACCGGCGGCTGGCCAGGACCAGAAGGAAGCGGATGATCCCAAAATTTTCGCTGATCTGCTCACCCTGCGCAAGGGTGGAACAGCCCAGGGAGCTGAAGCTGCCCTCCTCGAAAGCCGCATGCCGCCCCTGCGCGAGCAGCCGCGCGCCCCTGGCGCCGAAAAGCCAGCCCCAGGCAACGGCAAAGGCTCCTCGCAGATCGACTCCGCCGCTGTGCGCGACCTCTTCGACAGCCTCTCCGGCCCGCCCAAGTAACAGCCTGACGAGCCGTTTGCCCCGCTTATTGCCTGGCCTTTTACCTAGCCTGGTGTGCCTGGGCCTGTTCCTGCTGTTCGTGCTTGGGCCCCCCCTGGCCCAGGCCGCCGCTCCCGCCGGTCCTGCCGCGCCCTCGCTTTCCATGACCCTCTCCGCCGGGCAGAACGAACCCGGCAAAGTCAGCGTGGCGCTGGAGCTGCTGTTCCTGTTCACGGTGCTCACCGTGGCCCCATCCATCGTGCTCACCATGACCAGCTACACGCGCATCATCATCGTGTTCCACTTCTTGCGGCAGGCCATGGGCACCCCGCAAATGCCCCCCACGCAAATCCTCACCTCCCTGGCCCTGTTCATGACCATCATCATCATGGGCCCGGTGATAAAAAGCGTGAACGAAGACGCGCTGCAACCTTACATGGACGAGCGCATCGGCTTCAAGGAGGCGCTGGACAAGGCCCAGGTGCCCGTGCGCGCCTACTTGTTCAAGCACACGCGAGAGAAGGACCTGTCCATCTTCTATTCCATCACCAAGGAAGAACGCCCCCAGAACCAGGAGCAGGTGCCCACCATCATGCTCGTGGCGGCGTACACCATCAGCGAGCTCAAAACCGGCTTCACCATCGGTTTCCTCATCTACATCCCGTTCCTCATCCTGGACATGGTCGTGGCGAGCATCCTGCTTTCCATGGGCATGATGATGCTGCCACCGGCCATGGTGTCGCTGCCGTTCAAGATTCTGCTGTTCATCCTGGTCGACGGCTGGAGCCTCATGATCGGCTCGCTTGTGAACACCTTCCGATGACGACCCAGGAGTAGTGTCACGTGGCGATCACACCGGAATTCGTCGTCGGCTTCGCGCGGGAGGCCATGGAGCTGACCCTGGTCATCAGCCTGCCCATGATGGGCGTGGGGCTGGCCGTGGGTGTGGCCCTGTCCATCTTCCAGGCCGCCACGCAAATCCAGGACGCCACTCTCTCCCTTGTGCCCAAGCTCGTGGCCATGTTCATCGCCCTCATCCTGGCCTTTCCCTGGATCATGGACAAGATGATAACCTACACCACAAATCTTTTGCTCAATCTTCCCACATATATACGATAACACCGGCAGAATTTCCAGCCAACCTTGCCAAACCGGCGCTCACAGGCTAGGACTCTGCCCACGCGCCATAGCGCCAAAGGTTTCCCACACGACATGAGCAGATATCAGGAGATCACCCTCGGCGGGCAAACCGTCAAAAAACACGTCCGCGACATCGCCAAGGACGAGGTGATGCTGCAGCTCGCCCCGGAGCTGGGCTTCGGCGAGCCTGTGAGCACGCCCCTGCGCGTGTTCGAGGCCAGCGCCGGCACGGCCTACCTTTCCCGCCAACTGGCGGACCAGGGCCACAAGGTCGTGATTTCCAACTACCGCGTGCAGGGCATACCCGGCGTTGCGGAAGTGGAGGCCGACCTGAACCAGGCCCTGCCCTTCGACGACCAGTGCTGCGACGTCATCCTCTGTCGCGAGGTCATCGAGCATGTGGAAAGCGTGCCGCACACCCTGCGCGAGTTCCGCCGCCTGCTGGCCCCCGGCGGCCGCCTGGTGCTCACCTTCCCCAACCGCCTGCAAATCCGCTCGCGCCTGTTCGCCCTGCTGTCCGGGTTTTACCGGGGCATGAAGTCCCCCATCAACCTCGACGTGCCCTTCGGCGAGGCGCACATCAACCTCATCGGCTATCCGGAAATGGACTACTTCCTGCGCAAGTCCGGCTTCGCGGTAACGGGCGTCTCCAGCAGCTATTTTTCCGGCTCCGACCGCCTGCTTGCGCCCTTGCGGCCGCTCATCCGCGCCGCCACGCGCCACGCGCTGCTTTCCCACAAGCCCAATGCCGAGGAACACGACAAGACCCGGCCGGAAAACCGCGCCTACAACAGCTTCATCGCGGAGGTCATCACCTCCCCGGAGCTCTTCTACGGCAAGGACGTCATCGTCTCCGCCGTGCGCGTGGCCGAGGGGCAGCCCACCTTCCCCGCGCCCACCTCCCGCTAGCGGGGCACGCCATGCGCCTGGACGACATCACCGCCTCCATCAAGGCCAACCCCGGCCGCTGGCTCTTCTGGAGCATCGCCCTGCCCACCCTGGTGCGGCTATGGTTCGTCGGCACCGGGCAGCTCGGCCTGGTGCAGGACGAGGCCCAGTACTGGGACTGGACCCGGCATCTGCAGCTTACCTATTATTCCAAGGGCCCGCTCATCGCCTGGATCATCTGGGCCTTCACGCGCATCTTCGGCGATACGGAACTGGGCGTGCGCATGGGCTCCATCGTGGGCTCGGCCCTGTTCCCGCTGCTCATCTGGTGGCTGGTGGGCAGGCTGTGGAAGCGCCCGCTCATGGGCGTGCTGGCCGCCATGCTCATCGCCGTGGC
>JAVBYL010000361.1 GCA_030824035.1 Humidesulfovibrio sp. | reverse complement strand
GTGATGTGCGCATATGCTCCAGGCATGCCGCCCCCTGTGCTGTGGTGAACCGCCCATCCCGTGGCGATATGCGCCACCAAATACACAATGCTGTACCATTTGTCCATATTTTCGATATCGACTCATGAACTTTTCTTTCGGCAGGCCAGCGGCGGGCGAGGCTTTACATCCCCGGGCAATCGTCCTATTGAATAATCAGGAATCATCCCCAGTTGTTTCATTCAACCAGCGGAAACGCCGGGAGGACAGCCATGAAATTCGCCATCGTCTATTATTCCATGTACGGCCACATCCACGCCATGGCCCAGGCCGCGGCCGAGGCCGCGCGCGAGGTGCCCGGCACGGAAGTTGGCCTGTACCGCGTGCCGGAGACCCTCTCCGACGACATCCTGGGCAAGATGGGCGCGCTGGAGGCCTCCAAGTCCATGGCCTCCGTGGCGCTGGCCACGCCGGAGGTGTTGGCCGGGGCGGACGCCATCCTCTTTGGCACGCCCACGCGCTTTGGCAACATGTGCGGGCAGATGCGCCAGTTCCTGGATGCCACGGGCGGCCTGTGGATGAAGGGCGCGCTGGTGGGCAAGCCCGGCGGCGTGTTCGCCAGCAGCGGAACCCAGCACGGCGGCCAGGAGTCCACCATCCTCACCTTCATTCCCACCCTGCTGCACCAGGGCATGGTGGTGGTTGGCCTGCCGTATTCCTTCCAGGGGCAAATGGGCGTGGACGAGATCGTGGGCGGCTCGCCCTACGGGGCCAGCACCATCGCCGGGGGCGACGGCGCGCGCATGCCCAGCCAGCGCGACCTGGACGGCGTGCGCTACCAGGCCAAGCATCTGGCGGGCATCGGCCACAAGCTCAAGGCGTAGCGCCCCACATGCCAGTCCACAACCAACACCGGAGGTTCCCATGAACGCAAAGCGTCATCTCCCCACCCTGGCGGCCACCGTCATCCTGACAGGCGTCCTCCTGACCACCGTCGCCCTGGCCACCGTAGCCCTGGCGGCCTCGCACGAGGGCGGCAAGGAACTGTACACCGCCAAATGCGCCAGCTGCCACGGGGCGGACGGCACCAAGGCCCTTATGAGCAAGCCCGTCAAAGGCCTGAAGGCCGAGGCCTTCACCAAGATGATGCAGGGCTACAAGGCCAAGACTTACGGCGGCACCAAAAAGGCCACCATGGAGAAGGTCGCCGAGCCGCTCTCCGACGCCGACATCAAGGCCCTGGCCGGGCACGTCGGCACGCTCTAGCGGTTCTGGCGATTTTGCGGCGCGGCGCGAAAACCACATCGCTGTGCCCGCGAGCAATTATTGCTGGCGACAGCCGACGATTGATGCGATACTGATGCGTAGTCCCAGGCAGGCCGCCAGACCGCGACACTGGCCCCTGGAACTCAGCCCCGACCCCGCGCACACACCGGAGGAATACATGAAGAAGATTGCCCTCGCCCTGTCCCTCGTCCTTGCCTTTGGAGCCTCCGCCGCCCTGGCAGCGGATGGAAAGGCCCTGTACGCCAAGTGCGCGGGCTGCCACGGCGCGGACGGCTCCAAGACCGCCCAGAGCAAGGCGCTCAAGGGCCAGAAGGCAGAGGCCCTGGCCAAGTCCCTGGCTGGCTACAAGGCCAAGACCTACGGCGGTGCCAAGAAGGGCCTCATGGAAGGCCAGATGGCCGGAGCCTCCGACGCCGACATCAAGGCCCTGGCCGAGTACATCAGCAAGCTGTAGGCCATGCCCCGCATGCGCGTTTCCGGCCTAGCCCTCGCCATCATCCTGGCCCTCGCCCTGCCCCGCCCGGGGCCAGCCGCCTTTGCGGCCACG
Organism: Humidesulfovibrio sp.; assembly: GCA_030824035.1. Classification (GTDB taxonomy): domain Bacteria; phylum Desulfobacterota; class Desulfovibrionia; order Desulfovibrionales; family Desulfovibrionaceae; genus Humidesulfovibrio. The sequence goes on along the minus strand of JAVBYL010000361.1, from coordinate 4,811 downwards.
CCCCCAGCGGGTGCAGCGGGCCAGAACGGAACGGGCCAGAACGCGATGGGCCATGAAGGCCACGCGCCCATGGCCCCGGAGACCCCAAAGGCCCTGAAGGGCCAGGCCGCGCCAATTGCCGCCGCGCCAGCCGCCACCTCCCCCACGGGCATAACGCCCGCCGAGGCGGCCCTGGTGGGCGTCACCGAGCACCTGGGCAAAAAAGCGGACATGGACGCCGAGTTCCTGGCCGAGGACGGCACGCGGGTGCGCTTTGGCGACCTCGTCACCATGCCCACCATCCTTGCGCCGGTGTATTACTCCTGCCCAAACGAGTGCAACGTGCTGCTGGGAACCCTGGCGAACGTGCTGCCCCAGGTGGGGCTGACCCCAGGCAAGGACTACCAGGTGCTGGCGGTCTCCTTCGACGACCGGGACACCCCGGCCACGGCCAGCAAGCGCAAGGGCGACTTCCTCAACGCCGGGTCGCTGGCGGCCTCGGCAAACTTTCCCCCGCAGGCCTGGCGTTTTTTGGCGGGCGACGAGACGAACATCCGCAAGCTCATGGACTCCGTGGGCTTTGGCTACAAGCGCGCGGGGGATGCCTTCAAGCACTCCATCGTGCTCATTGCGCTCTCGCCCGATGGCACCATCACCCGCTACCTGTACGGCATCCGGCCCCTGGCCTTCGACATCGCCATGGCCGCCACGGAGGCCGCCCAGGGCAAAACCGGGCTTTCGGTGAAGCGGGCCATCGCCATGTGCTACACCTACGACCCCCAGGGCCGGAAGTATGTGTTCGATTTCATGAAGGTGGCGGGCGCGGGCGTGCTGTTCGCCCTGGCGCTGTTTGGGCTGTTTTTGGCCTTTGGCGGCAAAAAGCGCGGCACGCCCCCAACGGCGTAACCGCGCCTTCCACAGCGCAGCCGCAGGCTGGCAAGCAACGGGAGAGGACATGGACCACACCGACGAATCAGGCCGGAACACCGGGGGCCGGGGCTTTCTGGAGCCCTTCGGCAAGGGCGGCGTCCGCTCCTGGATCTTCAGCACCGACCACAAGCGCATCGGCCTGCTGTACTTAAGCCTCATCCTGCTCATGTTCGCCGTGGCCACGGTGCTGGGGCTCATCATCAAGCTGAAGTTGATGACGCCGGGCAGCACCCTGCTTTCCCCGCAGCAGTACAACGCCATGTTCACCCTGCACGGGGTCATCATGATCTTCCTGGTGGTCATCCCCAGCATTCCGGCCAGCTTCGGCAACATCTTCCTGCCCCTGCACATCGGGGCAAACGACGTGAGCTTCCCGCGGCTGAACAACTTTTCCTGGTGGCTGTACGTCATCGGCGCGCTCTTGGCCCTCACCAGCATCTTCACCGGCGACGGCGCGCCCGACACAGGCTGGACCTTTTACGTGCCCTTCAGCGAGCGCACCACCACAAACGTCAGCGTGGCGGTCATCGCCGTGTTCATCCTGGGCTTTTCGTCCATCCTCACGGGGCTTAACTTCATCACCACCGTGCACCGCCTGCGCGCACCCGGCATGACCTGGCGCAAGCTGCCGCTGTTCGTGTGGTCGCTGTACGCCACGGGCTGGATCCAGGTGCTGGCCACGCCCATCCTGGGCATCACCGCCCTGCTCATCTTTGCGGAGCGCGTGCTGCTGCTGGGCCTGTTCGACTCCACCAAAGGCGGCGACCCGCTCTTGTACCAGCACCTGTTCTGGATCTACTCCCACCCGGCGGTGTACATCATGATCCTGCCGGCCATGGGCGTCATCTCCGAGATCATCCCCGTGTTCGCGCGCAAGCCCATCTTCGGCTACAACATGATCGCCTTCTCCAGCCTGGCCATCGCGTTTGCGGGCTCGCTGGTGTGGGCGCACCACATGTTCACCAGCGGCATGAGCGACACCGCCGTACTGGTGTTCTCCTTCCTCACCTTCGTGGTGGCCATCCCCTCGGCCATCAAGGTCTTCAACTGGCTCAGCACGCTGTACCAGGGCTCCATCAGCCTCGACCCGCCCCTGCTGTACGCCCTGGGGTTCATCTTCATGTTCTCCATCGGCGGGCTCACCGGCCTGGTGCTGGGCGCGGCCGGCACGGACATCCACGTGCACGACACCTACTTCGTGGTGGCGCACTTCCATTACGTCATCTTTGGCGGCACGGGGCTGGGGATGTTCGCCGCCATGCACTACTGGTTCCCCAAGGTCTTTGGCCGCATGTACGACCACGGCCGCGCCGCCTGGAGCTTCTGGCTCATCCTCATCGGCATGAACGTGCTGTATTTCCCCATGTTCATCATGGGCATGCAGGGAATGCCCAGGCGCTACTACGACTACCTGCCCCAGTACGCGCCCATGCAGATGGTCTCCACCTGGGGCTCGTGGTTCCTGGCCGCCGGGCTTATTTTGATGTTCTGGAACCTGTACCGGGGCAGCCGCTATGGCCCCCTGGCCACCAGGAACCCCTGGGGCGGGGCCACGCTGGAATGGACCCTGCCCACCCCCCTGCCGCACGAGGCCTTCCACCACGACCCGGAGGCTCCGGAGCCGTACGACTACAAGGGGGTGAACCCTGATGGCTGAGCACACCGCCATGCCCCCGGGAACGACCGGTCCTGTTCACCACAAAGACTACCACGCCGCCAAGATGGGCATGTGGCTGTTCCTGTTCACGGAGATCCTGCTTTTTGGCGGGTTGTTCCTGCTGTACGCCAGCTACCGCGCCAAGTTCCCCATGGCCTTCCACGCGGGCGGGGCAAGCCTGGATGTCTTCCTCGGCGGGCTGAACACCGTGGTGCTCATCACCTCCAGCCTCACGGTGGCGCTTTCCATCACGGCGCTACGGCGCGGAGAGATCACCCGCTGCCTGTGGCTGCTGGCCTTCACCGTGGCCTGCGCGGGCGGGTTCATGGTCAACAAGGCCATCGAATGGGGCGCCAAGTTCCACCACGGCCTCGTGCCCGGCTCGGAGCACATGGCGGGCCTGCCCCAGGGGCAGAGCATCTTCTACGGCCTATACTTCGCCATGACAGGCCTGCACGGCGTCCATGTCGTCATCGGGGCCTCGGTGCTGCTCTGGGTCATGCTGCTCATCCGGCAGGGCAAGGTGACCGGCGCGGACTACGTGGTGCTGGAAAACGCCGGGCTGTACTGGCACATCGTGGATCTGGTGTGGATCTACCTGTTCCCCCTTTTCTACCTCATCTCCTAAACGGCGGGGGCGCACATGACCGGCACCGACAGTGACACCAGCGCAAGCATGTACACAGGCACAGGCGAGGCCCACGCGCACGCGCCGCTGAGCTACCGCTTCCTCACGGCCGTCTGGGTGGGGCTCATGGTCCTCACCGCCGTCACCGTGGGGGTGGCCAGGGTCGACCTGGGCTATTTCAACGTCCTTGTGGCCCTGGGCGTGGCCAGTTGCAAGGCGCTGCTCGTCATCTTCTTCTTCATGCACCTGAAGTACGAGAACCTGCTCATCAAGGGCATGGTGCTCACGGCCTTCGTCATCCTGGCCATCGCCATCGGGCTCACGTTCGTCGACATCGGCTACCGGTACTAGGGGGGAAGGCATGAGCACACCAATCGCCCCCGACACCGCAGCAGCACTCCCGGCCCCTCCGGCGGACTTGGTCAACGCCGCCGCCAAGGTGGACCAGACCTTCCTGCTCATTTTCGGCATCTCGGCGGTCATCCTGCTGCTGCTCACCGCGGCCATGATCTGGTTCGTCCACCGCTACAGCAGGGAGCGCAACCCCGTGCCCTCGCAGGTTTCCGGCAACCTCTTGGCCGAGGTCATCTGGATCGTCGTGCCCACCATCCTGGTCATGGGCATGTTCTGGAGTGGCTGGGACAGCTTCCGCGCCCTGCGCGACGCCCCCCCGGACGCCTTGCAGATCAAGGTCATGGCGCGCATGTGGTCCTGGGACTTCGAGTACCCGGGCGGCAAGCACAGCGGAACCCTGGTGGTGCCCGTGGGCAAGGCCGTGCGCCTGGAACTGAACAGCGCCGATGTGCTGCACGGCTTCTACGCCCCGGCCTTCCGCATCAAGATAGACACCGTGCCGGGCATGCCGACCTACGGCTGGTTCCGGGCGGAGAAAGAGGGCGAGTACGTCATCTTCTGCTCCGTTTACTGCGGCCTGCAACACGCCAAAATGCTCTCGGCCATACGCGCCGTGAGCGCCGAGGAATACGCCCGCTTCCTGGAGGAGACCCCCGCCGGGGGCGCGCAGGGCGGCAAGGCCCTGCTGGACGCCAAGGGCTGCCTGGGCTGCCACAGCCTGGACGGCTCCATCGGCGTGGGCCCCACGCTGAAGGACGTGTGGGGCCGGGAGGTGGTGCTGCTTGGCCCGGACAAGAAGGAAAAGCGCCTCAAGTACGACGCCGCCGCCCTGACCATGATGATCATGGGGCCGCGCACGGGCGTGGTGAAGGGCTTTGAGCCCCTGATGCCGGAGTACAAGGACCAGATAACCCCCGAGGAACTGAAGCGGATGCTCGACTACCTGGAGCACGGGGAGAAAGCTGATAGCGCTGGCGGAGAGAAAGCCTGGCTGGCCGTGGCCGAGGCCCAGGGCTGCCTGGGCTGCCACAGCACGGACGGCACGAACATCGCCGGGCCGAGCTTTCAGGGGATGTTCGGCGGCAAGGGCATGGCCAAGGGCGGCGGGCTGGTGGACCGCGCCTACGTGGACGCGGTGCTGAAGAACCCGGCGGGGCGCCTGGGCAAGAACTCCATGATGCCCGCCTACCCGGACCTGACGCCCACGGACCGCGAAGCGCTGATGAACCTGCTGGAATCCCTGGCCGCCGTCCCGGTGACGAA
>JAVBYL010000095.1 GCA_030824035.1 Humidesulfovibrio sp. | reverse complement strand
GCATGGACGCCCCGCTCATCGTGGTGAACAAGTCCACCGTTCCCGTGGGCACGGCGGACCGCGTGCGCGGCCTCGTCTCCGCCGCCCTGGCAAAGCGCGGCTCCAGCCTGGAGTTCGATGTGGTGTCCAACCCGGAGTTTTTGAAAGAGGGCGACGCGGTGCAGGACTTCATGAAGCCCGACCGCGTGGTTGTGGGCACGGAGAACCCCAAGAGCGCGGAGATGCTCAAGGCGTTGTACGCGCCCTTCGCCCGCAGCCGCGAAAAGCTCATCATCATGCGCACCCGCAGCGCGGAGATGACCAAATACGCCGCCAACTGCATGCTCGCCACCAAGATCAGTTTCATCAACGAGGTGGCGAACATTTGCGAGCGCGTGGGCGCGGATGTTTCCGAGGTGCGCCTGGGCATCGGCTCGGATCACCGCATCGGCTATGATTTCATCTACCCCGGCGTGGGCTACGGCGGCTCCTGCTTTCCCAAGGACGTGAAGGCCTTCCTGGCCACGGCCAAGGACGCCGGGTACGACGCCCAGCTCATCGGCGCGGTGGACGCCGTGAACTCGCGCCAGAAGGTAGTGCTGGCGGAGAAGGTTCTGAACTACTTCGCCCCCCTTGGCGGCGTGGCGGGCAAGACCCTGGCGCTGTGGGGCCTGGCCTTCAAGGCCAATACCGACGACGTGCGCGAGGCTCCGGCCTTCGACATCATCCGCCAGCTGACGGAGGAGGGCATGCGCGTGCGCGCCTTCGACCCCGTGGCCCGCGAGCGTGCCTTGGTGGAGCTTGCCGGCAACCCGCTGGTGGAGATCGTCAGCGGCCAGTACGAGGCTCTGGAAGGGGCGCACGGCCTAGCCGTGGTGACGGACTGGAACCAGTTCCGCAACCCGGATTTTGCGGGCATTGCGCGCATGCTGGCCGAGCCGGTGCTGTTTGACGGCCGCAACCTGTACCAGTCGCCGATCTTGTCGCGCTTCGGCCTGCGCCATATGGGCATTGGCCGCTAAGGCTCTGGCAGCGAGAAAAAGAAAAAGGCCCGTGATGAGCGGGCCTTTGCTTTGAAAGATTGAGGATGGGGAGTTTAGCGCAGCTCACCGCGGCAGGAGCGCACTTGCAACTCTTGCAGGATGAGGCGCTCGTACTCCGGGTGGATGTGGTCGTCCGGCTCAGCGTCGTCGGCGTTGAGCAGCTTGACGAGGTGCTGAGTCTCCTCCCAGAAGTCGAGGAGCTCGTCATCCCCAAGGGATTTGAGCTGTTCCTCAAGGGTGTAGGATTCCGTGCTGTCCGCGAATTGACCCATGTTTTGCGTTCCTTGCAGGTAAAGTTCCGCACAGCGTGTGCCGATGTGCTAAGCGTGAACATAGTCCTTTCCCTTCCATCCGTCAAACAGGGGTGCGACGATGGAATTGCATTGACAGAAAGACTGGAAACGGCCTAACATTTTTCAATCGGACGAGTGTATTGACCAGGCGCTGGCATGCCTCCCGCATGCTCGGACAATAAGGAGCTGGCCATGGAAGAAACCACAAGACGGCAGGATGACACGCTCATTCAGCTTGTCACTTTCAGCATCGGCGAGGAAGAATTCGGCGTGGACATTCTCAAGGTGCAGGAGATCATCCGCACCATGGAGATTACCCGTGTCCCGCGCGCTCCCGAATTCGTGGAAGGCGTCATCAACCTGCGCGGCAAGGTCATCCCCATCATCGACCTGCGCCGCCGCTTCAAGCTGGAAGACCGCGCCCACGACAAGCACACGCGCATCATCGTCATTGAAATCAGCAGCATGGTCGTCGGCTTCGTGGTCGACTCCGTGTCCGAGGTCTTGCGCATTCCCTCCAAAACCGTCGAGCCGCCTCCGCCTGTTGTGTCCGGGCTGGATTCCGAGTACATCAGCGGTGTCGGCAAGCTGGAGGACAGGCTGCTCATCCTGCTCGATCTGAACAAGTTGTTGAGCAGCGAGGAACACTCGGCCCTGGGCGTCGTGTAGTTCGTTCCCTGGTTTGGACCTTTTCTGAGGTCGCCGCCTCGCACGCGCGAAGCGGCGGCCTTTTTTGTTGCAACGACGCGGTGTTCCCATGCGGAGCATCGCGCGACGGAGTTTGTGTGCTGTTTCCCCAGGCGTTGAACGAATTTTTCCAGGGCCGTGGCAATGCGCTGCGCGTTTTCAAAAGTGGCCCGGCCTCCCAGGCGCTCTTGGCGCACACCCTGCGCGCCGCCGGGCAGGATGTCGTCCTCGTGGCCGCTGGCGCACGCGAGTACCGCGAGCTGGAGGGCCTGCTGCAGCTGTTCTGCGGCGTGGCCGATGAGCTGGCCCCAGCCTGGGAGCGCGGGATCATTACCCTGCCGCAGCACCTGCCCCGCAGACCCACGGCGGAGGACTGGGCCGTGCGCTGGGCCGCCCTGCACGCCCTGTGCTTTGGCCGCAAGCCGCGCATCGTGCTGCTCACCGTGGACAACCTGCTGCCCAAGTGGCTGCCGGTTGAGGTGGTGGAGCAGAGCGTGCTCACCCTGGCCAAGGGCGAGGAGCTCTCGCCGGAGATGGTGCTGGAGCAGGCCGTTTCCTGGGGGTATGTGCGCAGGCCGGTGGTCACGGCCGTGGGCGAGGTCGCTGTTCGCGGCGACATCCTGGACATTTACGCTCCGGGCTACAGCCTGCCCATCCGCCTGGAATTCTTTGGCGACACCCTGGACGAGATACGCCTCTTCGACCCGGCGGACCAGCGCTCCCGCGCCGATCTGCCCGAGCTGACCCTGCTGCCTGTTGCCCCCGGCGTGCTGAACAACGACAGCATGACCAGCGCCCTGGACCACTGGCGCAAGCTGCGCGTGAGCGGGGAGATGGCCAGCCGCGAGGAGCAGGACCTGCAGGACCGCCTGGAGCGTTCGGACGGCTTCGTGTGGCCTGGGCTGTTCTACCCGGAGTCCGTCTCACTGGAGGCGTACCTGCCGCCGGAGGGGGTGTACATTTTGGGCTCCGCCGCCGAGTTGCGATCGCGCCTGGAAGACCAACACGCCGGGTGGCGCGGCTTTTTGGAGCGGGAGGCCGCCGATTCCAGCTGGCGCTGGCCCCTTGCCAGCCTGTGCTGGCCGGAGGAGTATGCCCGCCGGAGCTGGCTGGGCAAACGCCAGGTCGTGTTCGAGGATCTCGTCATGGGCCAGGAGAAGAACGGCCTGGACCTGCCGGAGAAGGCCTACGACAGCTTCGCCGACTTGTTCTGGCGGCCCGACAGCGCCCGCAGGCCCTGGACCGCGCTGATGACCGCCCTGCGCGAGTGGAGCGCGGCGGGCACGCAGGTCATCCTCAGTTTTCACTCCGAGCGCTCGCGCAAGAAGTTCCTGGGCCTTGTGGAGCAGGAGGGGCTGGCCGTGCACACCAGCTGGCAGCCTGGCGGGCGCGGCGTCTGCGCCCTGGTGGGCCCGCTCAAGTCCGGCATGGAGCTTGCCTACTGCGGGCTGTCCATCCTGCCGGAAAACATCCTCCAGCCCGAGGCCGCGCCCCAGGCCCGCGCCGACCGCGCCAAGGCCTTCCAAGGCCTCAGCCGCCACGACGACCTGGTGCTGGACGACCTGCTGGTGCACCGGGATTACGGTCTGGCGCGCTTTGGCGGTTTGCACCACCTGAAAATCGGCGATGTGGCCAACGACTACCTGCTGCTGTACTTTGACGGCGAGGACAAGCTGTACCTGCCGGTGGACCGCCTGAACCTCGTGCAGCGCTACAAGGGCCCGGAGGGGCTGGACCCGCGCCTGGACAAGCTGGGCGGCACGCTGTGGAGCAAGACCACGGAGCGGGCGCGCAAGGCCATCGAGAAGATCGCCCAGGACCTGGTGGAGATGTATGCCTTCCGCCGCGTGGCCAAGGGCTATTCCTACGGCCCCCCCGGCGAGATGTACCGCGAGTTCGAGGCGACCTTCGGCTTCGAGGAAACGCCGGACCAGGCCCGCGCCATCGACGACGTGTTCGCCGACATGGCCCTGCCCGAGCCCATGGACCGCCTGGTGTGCGGCGATGTGGGCTTCGGCAAGACCGAGGTGGCCCTGCGGGCGGCCTTCCGCGCCGTGCACGACGGCAGGCAGGTGGCGCTCTTGTGCCCCACCACCGTGCTGGCGGAGCAGCATTACCAGACATTCACCCGGCGCATGGAGGGCTTCCCCGTGCGCGTGGCCATGCTCAGCCGCTTTGTGCCGCCCAAGCGCCAAAAAGTCATCGCCCAGGCGGCGGCGCGCGGCGAGGTGGACATCCTCATCGGCACGCATCGCATGCTCTCGGGCGATGTGGAGTTGCCGCGCCTGGGGCTGCTCATCCTCGACGAGGAGCAGCGCTTCGGCGTCAAGCACAAGGAAAAGCTCAAGCTTCTGCGCAAAAATATCGACGCTCTGACTTTGACGGCCACGCCCATCCCGCGCACGCTCCAGCTTTCGCTCTCCGGCATCCGGGGCCTCTCGGTCATCGAGACCCCGCCCGAGGACCGCAAACCGGTGGAGACCGCTCTTGTGGAGCGCGATGACGGCCTGCTGAAAAATGTGCTGGAACGCGAGCTGGCCCGCGGCGGCCAGGTGTTCTGGGTGTACAACCGCGTGGAGGGCCTGGAGCAGGTGGCCGAGTATGTGCGCAAGCTGGCCCCTGGCGCGCGCATCGGCATGGCACACGGGCAGATGACTGAGCGCGCCCTTGAGGACGCCATGCACGGCTTCTGGCACAAGGAGCTGGACGTGCTGGTGTGCACGGCCATCGTGGAATCCGGACTGGACTTCCCCAACGCCAACACGCTCATTGTGGACCAGGCGCAGATGTTCGGCCTGGGCCAGCTGTACCAGCTGCGTGGCCGCGTGGGCCGCAGCGAGCGCCAGGCCTACGCCTATTTCGTCGTGCCCTCCCTGGACCGCCTGCCGGAGCTTTCCAAGCGGCGGCTACGCATCATTTTGGAGCTGGACTACCTTGGCGCGGGCTTCCGCGTGGCCATGGAGGACCTGCGTCTGCGCGGCGCGGGCAACATCCTGGGCGAGGTGCAGTCGGGCCAGATAGCCCGTGTGGGCCTGGATCTCTTCCTGGAGATGCTGGAGGAGGAGGTGCGGCGGGTGCGCGGCGGCCCGCTGAAGCAGGAGACCGACCCGGAGTTGAGCTTCGTGTTCGAGGCGCACCTGCCGGCGGACTACATGCACGACGCCAAGGAGCGCCTGCGCTACTACAAGGCGCTCTCCAGCGCCCGCGGCCAGAGCGTGCTGGACGAACTGCGCGGCGAACTGCGCGACCGCTTCGGCCCCTTGCCCGCAACGGCGCTGAACTTCCTGGCCGTGCTGGAGGCCAAGGTGGCCCTTTCGCGCCTGCAGGTGCTGAAGGCCGAGCTCTCCCCCGGCAGGGCTCTGCTCACCTGGGGGCAGGAGACGCGGGTCGTCTCCCCCTCGTGCCTGCTGAACTGGCTGGCCAGCCGCGCGGGCAGGGCCAAGCTCCTGCCGCCTTCCAAGCTGGAGCTGCGCTATCCGGAGGGTCTGGACGTCGAGGCCGGGTTGGAGTACCTGCGTACGGAGCTGGAATCGTTGCTGGATGCCTGCGCCGAAACGCAGGACAAGGCTGGTGCCTGATGCCCCTGGGGTTCGTTTCAAATCGTTGGAAGGCCAAGCGCCTCACCACGGCTTTGCTGCTCGTGGCCCTTGCCTTTTGGGCCACTGCCTGCGGCCGCTCCGGCCAGGATGACGTCGGCGTTGTGGCCAAGGTCAACGGCAGGCCCATCACCCTGAGCATGCTGGAGTTCCAGTACGACATCCTGCACTTTGACGCCTACGCGGGAACCCTGCCCACGGTGGGCTCGCTGCGCGAGGCTTACGGCCACATCCTCGGCGGGCTCATTGCTCAGGAGCTGGTGAGCCAGGAGCTGGAGCACAGGGGCCAGCAGGTGACGGACGAGGAGTTGCGTGAGGCCGAGGCCAAAATCCGCGCCGACTACCCCGACGACGCCTTTGACCAGATGCTTGCCGAGGAGTTCATCGACCTGGACATGTGGCGCAAGCATTTGCGCTACGTGTGCGCTGTGGAGAAGTTCCAGCGCCTGGTGCTGCGCCCCCAGGTCCACATCGACTACCGCGAGGCCGAGGCCTACTACCGCGAGCATATTGAGGACTTCAAGCAGCCCGAGCGCCTGCGGCTCGTCGTTGTGCGCGCGCCCTCCCGCGAGCTGGTGGAGAAGGCCGTGGCCCAGTACCGGGCGCAGAACGGCCCGGCCGGCATCGAGGCGGCCCTGCCCGAGGTCCAGGTGCGCGAGGTGACTGTTCGCAAGGACCTGCTGCCGACGGTGTGGGCGGACGCCTTGCACGGCACGAACGTTGGCGGCGCCAGCGCCACCATGACCGACAAGTACGGCTTTGAGGGGCTTGTTCTGCTGGAGCGCATTGGCGCCCAGACCCTGGGGCCGGAGGAGGCCTACCCGCAGGTGGAGGCGGCCCTGGTGGAGCGCCGCCTGCTGGACGTGTTCCAGGCCTGGCTGGGCAAGGCGGTGGATGCCTCGGTGATTTTGGTGAGCGACCGCCTGCTGCACAAGCAGGACGACGAGGATTTGCCGCCCGAGGCGAGCCCTGGCGAGGCGGAGAATGCCACCATTGCCAGCGGCAACGAGACCGGGTAAGGTCGTTCGCTAACGTCGGGCTCCGGCTCGTGGAGTAGTCTCCCTATCCTTATTCCCCCTTTGAGGAGTGGCATGGCCCCTACGTACA
>JAVBYL010000297.1 GCA_030824035.1 Humidesulfovibrio sp. | reverse complement strand
CGCGTCAACCTGCACACCATGCGCTACGAGTACGTGAGCCCCAGCATGGAGAAGGTCTTCGGCTACGCGCCGGAGGAGTTTTATCAGGAAAGCCCGCGGGCACTGGGCGCCGTTGCCCCGGAGTGGCGTGGGGCCGTGCTGGGCTGGCTGGAGGAGAACAAGCGCGGCACGGTGCGGCCGGAGTACGAGTACGAAATCATCGACGCCTGGGGCAAGCGGCGTTGGCTGCACCAGCGCTGCGCCTTGCTCGGCGGGGCCGACGGGCCGCACTCCATCCTGCAGGCCGTTGTGCTGGACGCCACCGAACGCCACCAGCTTGAGGAGGAGGTGCAGAGCGCCAGGGTGTTCCTCGACTGCATCATCGAGCAGAGCCCCATCGCCATGTGGCTTTCCGACGAAAATGGCGTGATGATCCGCACCAACAAGGCCCTGCGCGTCGGGTTGGGCTTCCGCGACGAGGAGGCCCTGGGCCACTACAATATTTTTCACGACCCACAGCTGGTGGAGCAGGGCGTCATGCCCCAGCTCAGGCAGGTCTTCCAGCAGGGCGGCACGGCCCGGTTCACCCTGAACTTCAACACGGGGGCCGTGCCCGGCGTCGCCCCGGAGCGCGCCGTGCAGGCCGTCATCGACGTGACCATTTCCGCCGTGCAGGACGCCCGCGGCCGCACCACCAACCTCATCGTCCAGCATGTGGACGTTACCGGGCGCATGCGCCTGGAGCGGGAGCTGGCCGACTCCGAGCGCATGTACCGCACCCTGCACGAGAGCATGCGCGAGGGCTTCGCCGCCGTGGACGAGGACGGCCGCATCGTGGAGCACAACAAGGCCTTCCGCGACATGCTGGGCTACGAGGCCCACGAGATCCGCCAGCTTACCTACTGGGACATCACGCCCGAGGCATGGCACGAGGCCGAGGGGGCCATAGTGCAGGACCAGGTGCGCGTGCGCGGGTACTCCGAGGTGTACGAGAAGGAGTACCGCCGCAAGGACGGCAGCGTGTTCCCCGTGGCCTTGCGCACCTACAAGGTGCAGGAGTCCCTGGGGCCGGGCATCTGCTATTGGGCCATCGTGCGCGATGTTTCCGAGCAGAAGCGGGCGGAGCAGGACCTGGCGCGCAAGGACGCCCTGCTGCGGGCCATGCTGCGCAACCTGCCCTTTGATTTTTGGGCGCGTGACAACGACGACCGCGTGGTGATGCAGAGCGACGAGTCCGTGCGCCTCTGGGGCGATCTGACGACCGACCCGGCCCGCGAGCTGTGCTGCCGGGAAAGCACCCTTGAGGCTTGGCGGGAGGTGCGCAACAGGGTGCGCGCCAGCGGCGCCATCTCGGAGGAGCGGGAGCTTGCCATGGCTGGCGGCGAGGTGCGGGCCTACCACAGCATCGTGGCTCCCATCCGCGATGGCGAGGCCGTGCTGGGCATGCTGGGCATCAATGTGGACATCACCCAGCGCAAGCGGGTGGAGGAAGCCCTGCGCCTTTCCAACGAGCGTTACACGCTGCTCACCGACAACATCGTGGATGTCATCTGGTCCACGGACGAGCAACTGCGCTGGACCTACCTCACGCCCTCGGCGGAGGCGCTCTCCGGCTTTCCCATGGAGAAGCTGCTCACCATGCGCTTCGACGAGCTGTTCACCCCGGCCTCCATGCGCACGGTGATGGAAGCCATGGCCCAGCGCCAGCGAGAGCGCGCCCAGGGCCAGCTTTTCCAGGCGCACGGCCTGCAGCTGGAAATCATGCGCGCCGATGGAACCCTGCTGCCCCTGGAGGTGCTGGTGCGGCCCCTGTACGGCCCCGGCGAAGCCATTTTGGGGTACTGCGGCACCTCCCGCGACATAAGCCAGCGCAGGCAGGCGGAGGAGGCTCTGCGCAAGAGCGAGGCGCGCTACGCCCTGGCCCTGCGCGGGGCCAGCGACGGCATCTGGGACTGGGACCTGGTGAACGACGTGGTGTACTACTCCGACCGTTGGAAGGAGATTTTGGGCTACGGGCCGGACGAACTGCGCCACGACCCGGAGGAGTGGACCACGCGCATCCACCCGGAGGACAACGACCGGGTGATGACGGAGAACCAGCGCTGCATCCGGGGCGATACGCCCATCTTTCAGGTGGAGTACCGGCTGCTGCACAAGGACGGAACCTACCGCTGGGTGTTTGGCCGCGGGGCGGCCCTGGTGGATGAGTCCGGGCGGGTGGTGCGCATGGCCGGAGCCCACACGGACATCACCGAACGCAAACAGGCCGAGGAGGCCCTGAGCCGGAGCGAGCGGCTGTTCCGCAAGCTGCTGGCCTCCATGCACGAGGGCGTTTGGGCCGTGGATGCGGACCGGCGCACCACCTTTGTCAACGAGCGGTTGTGCGCCATGCTGGGCTACAGCGCGGAGGAACTGGCGGAGATGACGCCTCTGGGCGTGCTGGAGGGCCAGGGGCGGGTGTTGTTTGAGGAGAAGTTCCAGGAGCGCCTCTGGGGCATGTCCGCCACAACGGACTACGAGCTGTGCCGCAAGGATGGCACGCGCTTCTCGGCCCAGGTCATGAGCTCGCCGCTGATGGACGAGGAGGGGCGGTTCGAGGGAATCGTTTCCGGCGTGGTGGACCTGACCGAGCGCGTGCGCCTGGAGGACGAGCTGCGCAGGGGGCAGGCCCGCAGCGAGGCGTTGCTTGAGCTTTCGCGCCACACCGGCGCCACGGAGCGGCAGATAGCCGCCTTTGCGCTGCGGCAAGCCCTGGGGCTGACGGACAGCCAGGGCGGGGTGCTGTTCTTCCTCTCGCCAGATGGGGAACACCTGCTGCCCATGGCCTGGGAGGGTGGCTCGAATGAGCAGGGGGCCGGGCCAAGCGCTCCTCCGGGGGCCTTCCCGGCCAGGACGGACTCGCCCTGGGGGCGTGTGCTGGCCACGGGCGCGCCGCTGGCCCTGAACGATTTTGGCGCCGGGCCCTGGTCCGCGCCGGTGGGGCACCTGGAGGTTATGCGCTTTTTAGGGGTGCCTGCGCTCAGCGGCAAGGGGGTGCAGGCCGTGCTTGGGCTCACCAACAAGGCCCAGCCGTATACAGAGGACGACGCCTTGCAGCTTTCCCTGCTCATGGACGGCATGTGGCGCGTGGTGCGCGGCCGCCGCGACGAGGAGCGCATCCGCGCCAGCCTGCGCGAGAAGGAGGTGCTCCTGCGCGAGGTGCACCACCGGGTCAAAAACAACCTGCAGGTCATCTCCTCGCTGCTGGACATGTCCGGCAGACGGCTTGTGGCTGCGGAGTCGCGCCTGGCCCTGGCCGAGGTGCAGAGCAAGGTGCAGGCCATGAGCCTCATCCACGCACAGCTGTATGGCGCGCGCGATGCGCGGGGCATCCGCCTGGGCGACTACGTGGACGCGTTGTTTCACCAGCTGCGCGAGGTGTACGCGGGCGGCCTCAACCTCTCGGCCCGGTTCCACCTGGGCGGGCTGGTGCTGGGGCTGGACCAGGCCGTGCCGCTGGGGCTTGCCCTCAACGAGGCCCTGGCCAACGTGTTCAAGCACGCGGCCCGGCCGCAAACGCCAGGCCACCGGGGCAGCGTGGAGATGCGCGCCGTGCAGGACCAGGACGGGGTGGTGACCCTGACCGTGCGCGACAACGGCCCCGGCCTGCCGCCAGGGCTGGACCCGGAGAGCTCCAAGGGCCTGGGCATGCGGCTCATGCGCGGCATTGTGCGCAGGCAGCTTGCGGGGGAGCTTGGCATCGCCAACCACCCGGAGGGCGGGGTGTGCGTTACGCTGCGCTTCAAGCCCGAGGGACCCCTGCCCGAGGCCACGGGAGAGAGCCTGACGGAAGAAGACCAGCCGGAGCTTGTTTAGGCCATTGACAAATTACCAGTTTTTGAAGTGCGCAATGGCCGTGAGCCGCGCGCAGGCTTCCCGTGCGCTGTCTTCCTCATCCCGCCCCAGGCTGTAGTCGGCCGAGGGGGCGAATTCCGGGCAGCGGTCGGCGTCGGCGGCCTCGTCCACCAGCACGGCGGCGCGGGGCCAGCCCTCGGCGAGCAGAGCCTCGGCGGCCTGTTCGCAGCCGTCCTCGTCAAAGTGTTCGCAGTGGGCGCAGCGCACGTCTCCGTAGCGTGCGGAGTGGGGCATGGCGGACATCGGGGGCTCCTTTGCCTTGGGGGCGGTTGCGCGCGCGGGCAATCCCGGCGCGGGACAAAGAATAGTCGAAGCGCCGATAGTTGTCAATTGACAACAGACTGGGCCGGACCAGCGCCCCCAGCAGGAGCGACCGCCCAGGCCGCCCCCCCCTGCACCCTTGAGGGCCGGGGCAAAGTGTGCCACAGTGCGCCCTGCGAAATCAGCCCACTGGAGCCGAAACCATGCGCGAGATCATCCTCATCCACGCCACCGGCGAGGACCGCCCAGGCATCACCTCCATCCTTACCGGCGTGCTCGCCGCCTGCGGGGTCGACGTGCTGGACATCGGCCAGGTCGTCATCCACGACCACCTCACCCTGGGCATGCTGGTGGCCCTGCCGGAAGACGCGCAGACCGCCCCCGTGCTGAAGGATCTGCTGTTCCGCGCGCACGAGCAGGGCATCACCCTCAAGCTCACCCCCATCAGCCCCGAGGCTTACGAGGATTGGGTGGGTGTGCAGGGCAAGCCCCGGCACATCGTCACCCTGCTGTCCCGCCGCCTGGAGGCCGCGCACCTCTCGCGCATCACCGGCACCCTTGCCGCCCATGGCCTGAACATCGACATCATCAACCGCCTTTCCGGCCGAGTTTCCCTGGCCAGCACGGAGGAGCAGCGCCCCGCCTGCGTGGAGTTTTCCGTGCGCGGCAAAAGCGCGGACTGGACCCTCATCCGCAAGGAGTTCATGGATATTTCCGCCGAGCTGGGCGTGGACATAGCCCTGCAGGAGGACAACCTTTTCCGCCGCAACCGCCGCCTGGTGGCCTTCGACATGGACTCCACGCTCATCCAGGTGGAGGTCATCGACGAGTTGGCCAAACGCGCCGGAGCGGGGGAGGAGGTCTCGGCCATCACCGCCGGGGCCATGCGCGGGGAGTTCGACTTCAAGGAAAGCCTGCGCCGCCGCCTCTCGCTTTTGAAGGGCCTGGACGCGGCTGTGCTGGAGGAGGTGGCCCAAACCCTGCCCCTCACCGAGGGCGCGGAGAGGCTCATCAGCAATCTTAAGCGCCTGGGTTTCAAAATCGCCATCATCTCCGGCGGCTTCACCTATTTTGGGGAGCGCCTGAAGCAGCTGCTCGGCGTGGACTACGTGTACGCCAACAAGCTTGATGTGCAGGACGGCAAGCTCACGGGCAAGGTCATCGGCCCCATTGTGGACGGCGCGCGCAAGGCCGAACTGCTGCGCAAGCTGGCCGAGCGCGAGGGCATCGACCTCAGGCAGGTCATCGCCGTGGGCGATGGCGCCAACGACCTGCCCATGCTGGGCATCGCTGGGCTGGGCATAGCCTTCCACGCCAAGCCCAAGGTCAAGGCCGGGGCGCGGCAGAGCATCTCCACCCTGGGGCTCGACGCCATCCTCTACCTCATCGGTTTCCGCGAACGCGAGACCTTGGGGTAAACATTCCTCTTCTCACTGACGATGAGTCAATGTGGGGCCGTTTGCTCCGCGTTGCCATTGACCCGCGCACAAAGAGGCGGTAGTTTGTCACACTGGCAAAGCCAGCATTGATGGCCGAGGCCGTGAACGGCGTCCGGCCTCGTAGATTTCAAGAAGGAGCCTGCGATGAACAACGTGAAGATTGGTGTGCGGCTGGTTGCGGCATTTATCATTGTGTCCTGCTTTGCCCTCGCCGTCGGGCTTGTTGGCTACTCCGGCGTGCAGGACACGAAGGCCGCACTGGAAAGCATCGCAAAAACGGACCTGCCCAGCATCGAATCCTTGGCCCAGATGCGCTACAACATGCGCAATGTCGTTGTTGCCCAGCGCACCCTGCTTGTGCGGGAATTGACCGCGCAGGAGCGGGAGAGGCAGTATAAAAATGTCGAGGAGGCCCGCGAAGTTTACCGGGCCAACATGGAGAAGTACGACGCCCTTGCCAAGACGCCTGAGGAAGCGGCGGCCTACGGGGAGCTGAAGGACGTGCTCGGCAAGGCCAGAGAGCTGAACAACGCCAGTTTTGCCCTCATCAAGGAATTTGAAAAAAATCCGACGGATGAGGCCGCGTACGGCAGGGCCGTGGACAACGTCGTGCACAAGGCCACGGACGTGAACCGGGAGCTGTTTGCGACCCTTGGCAAGCTCATCGCGCTCAGCAAGAAGAACGCGGAGGAGCACCGCATCGCCGCGGAGCAGGAAGCCAGCAAGGACACCAGGAACATGATCATCGTGGCGCTGCTGGCCCCGGCCCTGGGCATCCTGCTCGGCCTGCTGCTCACCAGGTCCATCTCCAGGCCTCTGGGCACCATCGTGGGCTTCTCCGAGTCCGTGGCCCAGGGCAACCTGAAGCAGACCCTCGACGTGCACCAAGGCGACGAGCTCGGCAAGCTTTCAGATAGCCTGCGCGTCATGGTCGGCGTGCTGAATGAAAAGATCGCCGAGGCTGACCACAAGTCCGCCGAAGCGGCGGAGCAGGCGCGCCTGGCGCAGGTTGCCACTGCGGAGGCGAACGAGGCCAAGGCGCTGGCGGAGCGGGCCAAGGCCGAGGGCATGATGCAGGCGGCCGGGCAGCTGGAGCGCGTGGTGGAGGTCGTCAGCAGCGCAAGCGAGCAGCTCTC
>JAVBYL010000140.1 GCA_030824035.1 Humidesulfovibrio sp. | reverse complement strand
ACACCAACGTCCAGGCCACCAGCGGAGAGAACATCGACGCGGCAGGCGGCGTGGAGCGCAAAACCATGCGCGACTCCGGCGTCAACACCTTTTCCACCGACTCCGGCCCTGCAGGAACCGGCCAGTCGGTGAGCAAGGTGCCCACGGCCACGGCTAACCCCGCCACCGGTGCCCCGGCAGGCTCTGGCGCTTCAGGAGCTCCGGGCAGCGCTGGGGCCACCACCGCATCGGATGCCCACCAGGGCAGCTCCATCGCCCCCCAGAGCATCAAGAGCGCGCAGGGCGGCGGCGCTGGAGTGAAGAAGAACTAGCGCCTGCTCCGCAAAGCCCCCTGCGGGGCAGCGCAAGAGCATGGAGGATCAGCGGAGTGGACCGCCTGGTATCAGGCCACATTGAATGCCAAGAAGAATGGAGAGTGTGCCGCGCTTGTTGGCGGTGATGTGGACCATGGTCAAGGGACTAGAGCCCTGACGCCATGGTTATTCCAGCGGAGGTTGCGGAGGTTCGGTGGGATTGAGCGAAACCAGGAATTGAGTTCGAGGACCATAGCCTGAAAGCACATGCAAAAAGGACTCAGCTACGATGATTGGGAGCGTTGAGTTTACCATCACTCTAAGTGTTACATTTCTTCTCTTGACTGGGGGGCAGGGGGCTGGCCCCCTGGGTCAGTCTTTCTCTTTTCAGCCAGAAATTTGTCCAGTTCTTTCATGAACTCCGGCAGGAGGTTCTCCTCGCCGCGGATTTTGCGGACGACCTCGCCCTTGCGGAACACGATGCCCAGCCCCCGGCCCCCGGCGATGCCGATGTCGGCCTCCCGCGCCTCGCCGGGCCCGTTCACCACGCAGCCCATCACCGCCACCTTGAACACCTCGGGCACATCGCGCAGGCGCTTCTGCACTTCCTCGGCCAGCTCGATGAGCCCGATCTCCGTGCGTCCGCAGGTGGGGCAGCTGATGACCTCCGGCCCGCGTTCCCGCAGGCCCAGGGCGCGCAGGATCTCGTAGGCCACGCCGATCTCGGCCACGGGGTCGTGCGTCAGCGATACGCGCAGGGTGTCGCCGATGCCCTGGAACAGCAGCACGCCCAGGCCCACGGCGCTTTTTACCGCGCCGGGCAGGAGCGTTCCGGCTTCGGTGACGCCTATGTGCAGGGGGTAGTCCACGCGCTGGGAAAGCAGGGTGTACGCCTCGATGGTGTGCCGCACCGAGGAGGACTTGAGCGATATCTTGATGTCGGCGAAGTTCCGGCGCTCCAAGAGGGCCACATGGCCCAGGGCGCTTTCCACCATGGCCTCGGGCGTGGGGCCGCCGTAGCGCGCCAAGAGGTCCTTTTCCACGGAGCCGCTGTTGACCCCGATGCGGATGGGCACGCCTCGCTCGGCCGCCGCGCGTACCACGGCGTCCACCTTGTCTTCCCCGCCGATGTTGCCGGGGTTGATGCGCAGGCCGTCGATGCCCGCCTGAAGCGCCATGAGGGCCAGCCGGTGGTCGAAGTGGATGTCCGCGATGAGCGGCACGGGCGAGTTTTTGCGGATGTGCCCCAGGGCCATGGCGGCGGCTTCGTCGGGCACGGCCAGCCGTACGATCTCGCACCCGGCCTTGGCCAGCTCGCGCACCTGGGCGCTGGCGGCGAAAACGTCGCGCGTGTCCACGTTGGTCATGCTCTGGACGCGGACGGGATTGCTCCCGCCCACGCCCACGGAGCCGACGCTTACGGCGCGTGTGAGTCTGCGTTGCTGCATAGGCCTCAAGACTAGCGCATTTCGTTCAGCAAGCCAAGGGAGCCTAGAGCTGGCCCAGCCGCGCCAGGCAGATGGCCGCCGCCTGGGCCACGTTGAGCGAATCGAAGGTGCGGCGCAGGGGAATGGCCAGGCGCTGGTCGCAGTGCTTGCCCACGCCGTGGCGCACGCCCTTTTCCTCGCCGCCCATCACCAGCACGGCGGGCATGTGGATGACGGCCTTGTTCAGGTCCTCGCCCTCGCTCTGGGCGCACAGGATGTTCAGCCCGGCCTTGGCGCAGGCGTCCAGGGCCTGGCTCATGTTGGTGACGCGGGCAACGGGCAGGTGGTGCAGGGCGCCCGCGCTGGCGCGCATGGCCCCGCCGCCGATGTAGGCCCCGCCGTGGCGCGGCACGATGATGCCGGCGGCGCCGAGGGCCCAGGCCGTGCGGGCTATGGCGCCCAGGTTGCCGGGGTCCTGCACTTGGTCCAGCGCCAGCAACACCGGCAGGGGCGCATCGGCCACGCTGGCGATAAGGACGTCGAGCTCGGCGTATTCCACGGCGGCGGTGACGGCCACCACGCCCTGGTGCGTGCCCGCGAACAGGCGGCGCAGGAACACGTCATCCACAAACTGCACCTTGATGCGGTTTTCGTCGGCCAGGGCCACGATTTCCTGCACCTTGGCGTCGCGCTGGCCCTTGCGCACAAAAATGCCGTCGATGCGCTTGGGCGCGGCCTCCAGCAGCTCGCGCACGGCGTTGCGACCGGCGGTGACGGACTTGCCGTCCTCCTCCAGGGCGCGGCCCTGGTCGGCGTTCTGCTCGCGCGGGGCGCGGGCGGCCTCGTCCTTGAAGGAAGGGCGGCGCTCGCGGGTGGGGCGGTCGGAGGCGTCTCCACGTTCAGGCCTCTCCGCGCGTTCAGGTCTGCCGGGCTGGCCGGACTTGGCCGGGCGCGCGGGCTTGGGGAAGGCCGGACGCGGCGCGTCGCTGAAGTCGAAGTCGTCGTCCCGCTTGCGGGCGTAGCCATCGCGCGGGCGGTCGCCGGAGCTTGCGGGCCGGGGGCTGCGGTCGTCCCTGCCAGCCGGGCGCGGGGCGCGGTCATCGCGCTTGGGGCCGCGGGCGCCGCCGCCTTCCTTGGAGGTGCTCCAGGCCGGGGGGCCGTCGCGCCTCGGGCCTTTGCCCGCGCCAGCTCCGCCGGGCTTGCCGCCGGTTTTTCCACCGGGCTTTCCGTCAGATCTGCCTCCGGGTTTGCCGCCGGGTTTGCCATCAGCCCTGCCTGCTGGCTTGCCGGGAACCTTTCCGGCCGGGCGGCGGCTGTCGACACGGTTCTCGCCACCACGGTTTTCGCCAGGACGGCGCTCGCCAACACGGCGCTCATCGGAGCCGGAAGTGCGGGAGCCGCTGGGCCGCGCGGGTTTTTTGTAATCAGACATGGGAAACCTCCGAGCCTATCCGCCACTTCGGGCAAGGGTTGCCAGACGGGCGGAACGGGTGTAATGTGTGGTGTCTTTTTGCGTATCCAATACTTCGGGGCGCGATTGTTTTCTCATATATTCCAGGCTGCTCAACGGTGTGCAGCCATCGCGCGCCCCCCATACCGGAGGACATATTGATCCAGACCATATTGCGACGAAGCCTGATGGGGGCCAGCCTGTGCTGCGCACTGCTGCCCTTGTGGTCGTGCTCCGCCATGAATAGCGACATCGCCGACCCTGTCAAGGCCCAGACTGCTGAAACAATCCAATCCCGCTCCGGCTTCGGCCCCGCCCTCAAGACCAATCCCGGGCTGCTGGCCGCCCAGGGCCGCAAAGCCCCCATCATCGACGACGACATGGATCTTGAGCCCGAGCTCTCCTCCCTGCCGCTGACCCCCGGCCAGACCGGCACCCTGCTGGAGCCGGAGGTCACCGATCTGCCCACGACCCAGGTGCTCACCCTGACCCCGGAGCAGCGCCGCATTCTGAGCGAGAAGTCCGGCCTGGACTTCGACCTCGACCTGTTTGATTCCCGCGAGGTGGAGCGCTATTTCGCCTATTACACCGGCCCCGCCCGCGAGTCTTTTTCCCGGTGGCTCAAGCGCGCGGAAAAGCATCTGCCCCACGTGCGCGAGGCCCTCTCTCGCAACGGTCTGCCGCAGGATCTGGCCATGCTGCCCTTCGCGGAGTCCGGCTACAACTGCGAGGCTTATTCCTGGGCTGGCGCGGGCGGCATGTGGCAGTTCATGCCCTATACCGGCCGCAAGTACGGCCTCACCGTGGACTGGTGGGTGGACGAACGCCGCGACCCGAAAAAAGCCACGGAGGCCGCCTCCAAGTACCTGGCTTTCCTGAACGACATGTTCGGCGACTGGTACCTGGCCCTGGCCGCCTACAACGCCGGAGAGGGCAAGATCTCCCGCGCGCTGGAAGGCACCAACTCCGAAGACTTCTTTGAGCTGCTGAACAAGAACGACCGCCTGAGCAAAAAGGCCCGCCTGAAAATTGAAACGCAGCACTACGTGCCCAAGTTCGTGGCCATCACCAAGATTTTCCAGAACCTGGAGGCCCTTGGCTTTGAGCCCGTGCGCTGGGACGCTGCGCCCAACATGGAAGTGGTACAGGTTCCCGGCGGCACCGACCTGTTGGCCCTGGCCAAGTCCGGCGGTTTGACCTGGGACGAGTTCCACGCGCTGAACCCGGCCTTCCGCCGCCAGGTGAGCCCCCCGGACCGTCATGTCATGGTGTCCATCCCTGTGGAGCGCAAGCACTCCATGCTGGCCTACCTGGAAAACCCCGCCACGCGCCCCTACGAGGGCTTCCTTACCCACCAGGTGCGCAAGGGCGAAACGCTGCGGGGCCTTGCGAAGCGCTACGGCGTTCCGCAGGAGGTGCTGAGCCAGATCAACGGCCAGACCCTCAAGCCCGGCGAGTACGTGATGATTCCCGCCAGCAGCAAGGGCGAGGCCGTGCCGGGGCGCCTCACCAAGACCCGCACCATCGCCACCAAACGCTCCAATTATGTTGTCGGCAAGAACGACAACATGTGGTCCATTACCCGCAAGTTCAAGGTCAGCGCCAAAACCCTGCTTTTGGCCAACGGCCTAGCCAGCTCCAAGGGCATCAAGCCCGGCATGAAGCTCTACATCCCCGACTCCAACGAACAGGCCGCCAAGAAGACCGGCAAGCAGGCGGCCAAGGCCCGCGAGCAGGTTGCCAAGGCTCGTGAGCAGGTCGTCAAGTATACCGTGCGCGAGGGCGATACCCTGTTCGCTGTTTCCCGCAAATTCGGCGTCACCGCCGAGGCCTTGAAGGACTGGAACAAGCTCAAGGGCACGAACATCCGCCCCGGCGATAACCTCAAGGTGTACCAGTAGCCCGGCGGATTTCCCGCATACTGCACGACGCGAGATTCACAGGCGGTCGACCGGAGCACCCGGTTGGCCGCCTTTTTTTGCGCCTCGCGGTCGTGATGGCAGCGGCGGGCATCACGCAGGGCAAGGGAAAGGCGCGCAGCCGTGCGGAATGGGGGGGGCAGGTCACCTGTTCGCTGTAGCCAGCGGGGTGCGGCAGAAGGGGACGGTAAGGTAGGTGGAGTCGGAGAGGGCGTCGTACGAAGGGGCCTGATCCTGTGAATTGAACTTGTGAACTGGTCCTGTGAATTGGTCCAAGGAGTGGGCTGAGCGCCCGGTTATTTTTTCGGCGTGCTGAACAGGGCGGCCACGCCGACTTCCGGCACGGCGGGGGAGAAGAGGAAGCCCTGCACGGCCTCGCAGCCGAAGGACTTGAGGATCTCCAGCTGTTCCCTGGTTTCCACGCCCTCCGCGATGACCGTGAGCCGCAGGCTGTGGGCCAGGGCCATGATGGCACGCACCAGGGCCCGGCTGTCGGATTCCTCGCGGGGCAGGTCGCGCACAAAGGCCCGGTCGATCTTCAGCACATCCACGGGGAAGCGCTGCAGGTAGGCCAGGGAGGAATAGCCGGTGCCGAAGTCGTCGATGGCCAGGGAGACCCCCAGGGCTTTCAGGCGGCGCATGGCGGTCAGCGCGCCTTCCGGGTCGCTCATCAAGGTGGACTCGGTGATCTCGATTTTGAGCGCCGCCGGGGGCAGACCGCTCTCCGTCAGCACTTGGCGCACGGTTTCCACTATGTCCGGCTGGGCGAACTGCCGCCCGGAGAGGTTGACGGCCAGGAACAGCCCGCGCGCCTCCGGGTGGGCTGCGCGCCAGGCGGCCATGATGGCGCAGGCCCGACGCAGCACCCAGTCGCCCAGGGGCACGATGAGCCCGGACTCCTCGGCGTGGGGGATGAACTGGTCTGGCCCGACGAGGCCGCGCGCCGGGTTTTTCCAGCGGGCCAGGGCCTCCAGGCCGCGCACGGTGACGCCATCGGTGCTGTACACGGGCTGGAAGTAGACGAGAAATTCCTTGAGCTCCAGGGCGCGGCGCATGTCCGCGTCCAGGGCCATCAGCTCCACGGCGCGGCGCAGCATGCCGGGGTGGAACATGCGGATGCGGTCGCGCCCGGCGTCCTTGGCGCGGTGCATGGCCACATCGGCGTTTTGCAAAATGCTCTCGGCGGTGGGGCTGTCCGCCGTGGGGCCGGTAACCACGCCCACGCTGGCGGTGAGGCGCACCTCCTGCCCATCCACAAAGAAGGGATGGCGCAAGGATTCCACCACGTTGCGGATCACCGTCTGGTTCTCCTCCGAGGAGCGCGGGCCATCCACCACCAGCACGAATTCGTCGCCGCCGAACCGGCACACCATGTCCTGCACGCTCACGCCGTCGGTGAGGCGCTTGGCGGCCTCCACCAGCACGCGGTCGCCGAAGGAGTGGCCCAGGCTGTCGTTGAGCATCTTGAAGCGGTCCAGGTCGATGAAGGCCACGGCGAAGATGGAGTTGGTCTGCTGGGCCGCCTCCACCGCCTGCCGGATGCGCTCCAGGCACAGGGCGCGGTTGGCCAGCCCGGTGAGGGGGTCGTGCATGGCCTTGTGCAGCAGCTGCCGCTCCATGTGCTTGCGGCTGGTTATGTCCGCCATGATGACGATGCCCGC
>JAVBYL010000331.1 GCA_030824035.1 Humidesulfovibrio sp. | reverse complement strand
CAAGGCGAAGGCCAGAAACTTGCGCATGAGGAATACTCCTTTCATCAATTGTTTACGTACTCATATCACCAAGAGGCAGGCAACGCTAGCCCCGCGCGTGTGGCAATCGCCGCAGGCGGGCACAATGCTGGCTAGAACGTCTGCCCCATGTTGAACTCAACCTTGTTCTTGCTGCTGTCGTACACCTCATCCAGGCCGTGGCCGAACTCGATGCGCAGCGGCCCCATGGGCGAGAACCAGCGGATGCCCACACCGACGCTCTTGTACAGGCCAAGCTGCGGGGCGGTGGCCCGGCGGTTCGGCTGGCTGAAGAACATCTCTCCCTCTTTCCAGGCATTGCCAGCATCGAAGAAGGCCGACATGATGACGCCCATCTTCTTGCTCAGCGGGTACAGCAACTCGAGGTTCGTGATGATTTCCTTGTCACCGCCGAGGGCTTCGCCCGTGACGTCGTCCAGGGGAGAAATCTTGCGCTGCGAATAGCCGCGCACACTGCCCATGCCGCCAAGGGCGAAGCGCTCGCCCAGGGGAACCTTGGAGTTGCTCCAGTTCCTGCCTATCCAGCCAGCCTGGCCGTGCCAGCGGAACACCAAATCGCCGATGAGGGATTTGTACCAAATGTTGTCGTAGATGGTCTTGATGAAGTTGTCATCGCCACCGATGACGCCACCGCCGTAGGCGAGGCTCAGGCTGTTCACAGAACCCTCGGTGGGCATGGTGCTGCCGCCGCCGTTGGTGGTGTCGCGCAACATGGTGCCCGAGGTGACACTGGCCACATGGGTTCCCCTGGCGTCACGGATTGCCTGCGCGGCATTATATGCCACATCATAAATATGGTAGCGGTCCAGGCGGTAATCGGCGATGAAGCTTGAGTATTCGCCCACGGGGTAGATGAAGCTCACCTTGCCGCCGATGGTGTTGCGCTGGTAGTCCGTCAGATCTTCATCCCTGTTGTACAGCTGGAGGCCGACGCCCAGGTTGCTGTCGTCCCAACGGGGATTCAGCAGGCTGAAGTTGTAGCTTGTCTTTTTCTGGCTCCACTGGCCGGTGAGGGCGGCGCTCCAGCCCTTGCCGAAGAGGTTGCTCTCTTCCAGGCTGCCGGCGAAGTACACGCCGTCGTAGGTGGAGTAGCCAACACCGCCACCGATCTTGCCCGTCTCCTTGTCCTTCACCTTGACCTTCAGGTCCATCTCCTCGGGACTGCCGGTGGGCACAGGCTCGATGTCGACGTTGGAGAAGTAGCCGAGCTTGTCCAGGCGTTCGGAGGAGCGCTTGAGCTTCTCACCGCTGAACAGGTCGCCGTCGGCCAGGCGCATTTCGCGCAGGATGACGTTGTCGCGGGTCTTGGTGTTGCCCTCAACCAGAACGCGGCGGATGTGGACGCGCTGCAGCTTGCGCATCACGAACACCACGTCCACGGTCTTTTCCTCGGGGTGGTCGTTCATGCGCACATTGGCCTCGGCGTAGGCGAAGCCGAAATTGTTGTAGTAGTCGGTGAGGGCCTTCAAGTCGTCGCGCACATGAGAGCGGTCGAGGTAGTCCTTCTTCTCGGCATCCACCGCAAGCTTGGTGGTGGAAAGCAGCTTCTGCTCGTCGGCGATGAGGTCGCCCTCGACGCTGACCTTGGCCACACGGAAGCGGGTGCCCTCCTCCACCTTGAAGACGATGACGATGCCATCATCTTCGAACTTGAGCTCGGGATTGCCCACCTTGGCGTCGATGAAGCCGCGATTGTTGTAATAGGCGGCCAGGGCGGCTGTGTCGCGCTCCAGGCCCTCTTCCTTCAGCACGCCACCGGAGTTGATCCAGGAGAACATCCCGCGTTCCTTGAGGGAGAATTCGTCCTTCAGGTCGCTCTCGCTCACCTGCTTGGCGCCGTCGATGGTGATCTTCTTGATGTAGAGCTTCTTGCCTTCCTCGATGACGAAGTTCAGGCGGGCCTGGCCCTGCCCGGAGGACTCGATCTCGTGGGTGACCTTGGCGTTGTAGTAGCCGTCCTTGCGGTACAGCTCGCGGATGGAGTTGATGTCCTGGGCGAGAACCTTGGGGTTCAGGATGGCGCCCTTCTTGGATGTGGCGGCCTTGAGCACGTCGTCGGACGAAATCTCCTTGGCGCCCTTGACGCCGATGGCCATGATGCGCGGCTTTTCCACCACGGTGATAACGAGCTTCTTGCCGCCGTTTTCATCGCGCAGCACCATCTTCACGTCTTCGAAGTAGCCAAGGTCATACACGGTCTTCAGGTCGGTGTTGATGCTCTTGGCATCCAGGGCGTCACCCTTTTTGGTGGAGAGGCGCAGCAGGATGACATCCTTGTCCAGGGCGTTGGTGCCCTCGACGTCGATGTCCACGATTCGGTCCAGGCCGAGCAGGTCGCCCTTCATCTTGCCCACCAGGTCGTCCACGGCGGGCAGCAGGTTCATCAGGCCCTCGCGGGTGGCGAAGACAGGCTTGGGAGCCTTGAGGCCGAAGGGGTCGTTGATGCGGGCGTCGATGGACAGGACCTCTCCCAACTGGCTGAAGCTGCCGGTGATGACGTAGCCCGCGCCGTTGATAAGCGCGGCCTCGCGGCCAGCCTGCGGATCGGTGATCTTGAGGCCTTTGCTGGCCAGGGCCTTTTCCACGGCGGCCTTGTCCACCACGGTGAACCCGGCGTCGCGCAGGCGGTCGGACAGAAGATCGGGCAGTCCCTGGCGCAGGTACTGCAGGTCGTTGCCGGCGTTTACCTCAAAGGGCATCACCACCACCGTGACCTCGCGGGGCGAGGTGACCGCGGTGAAGGAGAGGCGCGGCGCGATGGTCACGGCAAAGACAGCCGCGACAAAGGCCAGCGCGAGACAGGAAAAAATTCGTTTACCCTTGGGCATAGAGCGCTCCCGAACGCAACTCCAACCGCCGTCCCATGACGCCGGCCAACTCTATGTTATGCGTAACGACCACAAATGTCATCCCCAAGTCCCTGTTCAAGGCAACCAGGAGTTCGCCTACCATCCTGCCGTTCTTCTCATCCAGATTGCCGGTGGGTTCATCGGCCAGCAGGGCCTTGGGCCGGAGCAGTATCGCCCTGGCGATGGCCGCCCGCTGGCGCTCTCCGCCCGAGAGCGTGGTCACCGTGAACTCCCGGCGCTTGCCAAGGCCCACCATGTTCAGAGCCTCGCGGGCCAGCTCCATGCACTCTTCCTTGGGCTTGCCCGCAATGATGCCGGGCAAGGCGACGTTTTCAAGCGTTGTGAATTCCGGCAACAGGTGGTGGAACTGGAACACGAAGCCGATGTCCCTGTTGCGCAGAGCCGCCTTGCGACGGTTGTCCAGGGCTCCCAAATCTGCCCCGGCGAAAAAGATCTGTCCGCTCGAAGGCGCGTCCAGCGTGCCCAGCATGTGCAGCAAGGTCGTCTTGCCCGAGCCGGAAGCGCCGAGGATGGCGACGGACTCCCCGACCTCGATGGTCAGGTCGATGTTGTCCAGAACCGTCAGGCGCTCTGCAGGCCCAGCAAATTCCTTGCCAACGCCGATCAGCTTGTACATCGGCTCGCTATTCATAGCGCAACGCATCCGACGGTTTAAGCGCTGCGGCGCGGCGCGCGGGGTAGATGGTGGACAGGAAGCACAGGGCCAAAGCTGCCACGCCGATGAGCGTCATATCCAGCATTTCCAGGCGCACGGGCAGGTAGTCCACCGGGTACACATCGCTGGGAAGCTTGATGAACTGGTACTTTTTCAGCAACAATGCCATGGGGATGCCGATACCGTAGCCCAGGGCCGTGCCCACCACGCCGATGAAGCTGCCCTGGAACATGAAGATGCGCCGAATGCTTGATTCATCCGCCCCAAGGCTCATGAGCACGGCGATGTCCTTGGTCTTCTGCATCACCAGCATCACCAGCATGGTGACGATGCTGAAGGAGCCCACCAGGACGATCATGGCCAGGATGATGAACATGGCCGTTTTTTCCAGTTCCAGCGCGGCAAAGAGGTTGGCGTTCATCTCCTGCCAGTTGCGGATGTACACGGGATGGTCGTGCAGCTTGGCGCGCAGCAGCTCGCTTATCTCGCCAGCCTTGTACACGTCGTCCAGCCGCACTTCCAGGCCGGAGACGACATCCTCGTTGAATCCCAGCAGGTTGCGCGCCGCGTCCACGGTCACGTAGCCCAGGGTGGCGTCGTACTCGAACATGCCGGTGCGGAAAATGCCCACCACCTTGAACACGCGCACCTTGGGGGTGAACCCCACGGAGCTCTGCGTGCCCGTGGGCGAAAGCAGGTTCACGTTGGCGCCGACGGAGAGCCCAAGGCGCTTGGCCATCTCCGCGCCCACGATGATGCCGGGGAAATCTTCCTGCTTGTCCAAATCCTTGACGGTTCCGCCGATCATGTCCTTGCTGATGCTCAGCACCTGGTCGGCGGTGGTGGGGTCGATGCCGCGCAGCACAACGCCCTTCACTCCGCCGCTGGCGGAGAGCATGACCTCGGAATAGACGAAGGGGGTGACGCCGTTGACGCCGGGAACCTCGCGGCACAGGTCGGCAAGGGCGCGGTGGTCGCGGATGCCGCCGGAGAAGGCGCTGACCAGCACATGGGCGTTGACGCCCAGGATCTTGTCGCGCAGGTCCTTGGTGAACCCGTTCATGACGCCGATGACCACGATGAGGGCGGCAACGCCCAGGGCCACGCCGCAAACGGCAAAGAGCGAGATGATCGCTATGAAGGACTGTTTGCGCAGCGCGAAAAGGTAGCGCAGGGCGACGAAGAACTCAAAGGTCATGCGGGTCCGCTGGCCGGGGCGGCCCCGGCGGGGGTTCCGCCGCCGCTGGTGTTTTCCAGCCGCAGGAGCGGGAAGAGGATGACCTCGCGGATGGAGGCGCTGTCGGTCAAAAGCATGACGAGCCTGTCGATGCCGATGCCCTGGCCGGCCGCCGGGGGCATGCCGTACTCCAGGGCGCGCACGTAGTCCTCGTCCATGAAGTGGGCCTCGTCGTCGCCGGCGACCTTTTCCTTCACCTGGTCCTCAAAGCGGCCGCGCTGGTCCACAGGGTCGTTGAGCTCGGAGAAGGCGTTGGCCATCTCGCGGCCCACCATGAACAGCTCGAAGCGGTCGGTGATCTCCGGGTTCTCGTCGTTGCGGCGGGAAAGCGGAGAAATATCCGTGGGGTAATGGTAGATGAAGTGCGGCTGGATGAGCTTGGGCTCCACGAAGATGTCGAAGAGCTTGGCCTGCAGCTTGCCCAGCTTCTCGCCCTTGACGACCTTCTCGCCGCTGCGCTTCACCAGCGCGGCGCACCGGTCGTAGTCCGTGTAGTCCTCCGGGGCCACGCCGCCGATCTTCTCGATGGACTCGTGGAAGCTCATGCGCGTCCACTTGCCCGGGGTCAGGTCGATGTCGTTGCCCTGGTAATGCACAATGGTGGTGCCGCACACATCCTGGGCCACCTTGGAGATCATGTCCTCGGTGAGGTCCATGAGGTCGCGGAAGTCCGCGTAGGCCCAGTAGAACTCAAGCATCGTGAACTCCGGGTTGTGCCGGGTGCTGATGCCCTCGTTGCGGAAATTGCGGTTGATCTCGTACACCTTCTCAAACCCGCCCACGAGCAGGCGCTTGAGGTACAGCTCCGGGGCGATGCGCATGTACAGCTTCATGTCCAGGGCGTTGTGGTGCGTTTCGAAGGGGCGCGCCGTGGCGCCGCCGGGGATGGGCTGCATCATGGGCGTTTCGACTTCCAGGAAGCCCTTGGCGTCGAGGTAGTTGCGGATGCCGCGCACGATGAGGGTGCGCTTGCGGAAAATCTCGCTGGTGCGCGGGGTGACGATGAGGTCGACGTAGCGCTGGCGGTAGCGGGTCTCCATGTCCTTCAGGCCGTGGTACTTCTCCGGCAGGGGGCGCATGGACTTGGTGACCAGGGTGACCTGCTTGGCGCGCAGGGTCAGCTCGCCGGTCTTGGTGCGGAACAGGTCGCCGCTGATGCCCAGCAGGTCGCCGATGTCGTACTTCTTGAAGAGCTGATAGGCCTCTTGCCCCAGGTCATCGCGCGCGACGAACACCTGCATGTTCACGCTGCACCCGGCGCTTGCGCTGCCGTCCTGCATTTTGATGAAGGTGACCTTGCCGAAGGAGCGCAGGGAAACCACGCGCCCGGCGATGGCGAACACCTTGCCCACCTCGGCCAGGGCTGCCTCGTCCAGGTCGGAATATCCCGCAAGGATATCCGAGATGTCCGTGTCCTTGCGGAAGGTGTTCGGGTAGAGGGAAATATTCTCGTCGATGAGTGCGCAAGCCTTGTCGATACGGCCACGCAGGACATCGTTCAGTTCGTCGCGCGCGGCAAGCGCGTCAGCCAAAGGCTTGAATCGTTCCGCATGCTTGGACACGGTACGGCCCGCAGCCGCGCCGCTCTTTTGCTCGTTCTCGGCCAAAACGGACCTCTCCCTGGGGTGTGCAAAGTCTGGAAAATCTCTGGAACACGTCGCCTTGGACCCAGCCTAAATATGCCAAGCGCCCTTGGCAGTCAAGGCGGAGATACCCCCTGCCCCCTGGGAAGTCAAAGTAAAGATAGCGGATCAAGATTCCATGCGCAAAAAACTGCTTGACCGCGCTTGCCAGATTGGATTAGACAGTCCTCCGCCGCAACGAGCGGATGTTCCCCGGTAGCTCAATCGGCAGAGCGGGTGACTGTTAATCACTAGGTTCGCGGTTCAAGTCCGTGCCGGGGAGCCAATTGAAGACAAAGCCCGGAAGGTGGAAACACTTTCCGGGCTTTTTCGCGTGGGTT
>JAVBYL010000139.1 GCA_030824035.1 Humidesulfovibrio sp. | reverse complement strand
AAACGATACGCAGAAACACGTCCCGGCGCAATCGGTGGCGCGGCGCGCCACGGAAATTACGTAAAAACTTTT
Source organism: Humidesulfovibrio sp. (assembly GCA_030824035.1). Lineage (GTDB taxonomy): Bacteria > Desulfobacterota > Desulfovibrionia > Desulfovibrionales > Desulfovibrionaceae > Humidesulfovibrio. The sequence goes on along the minus strand of JAVBYL010000139.1, from coordinate 6,787 downwards.
TTATTCAGAAGGCTTGATCGCTGCGAACACAGCGCCTTCCGTCTCTGGCGAACTCTTATAGCCGGTGTACCCAAACATCCTCGCCTCTCGGAACCCGGCGGCGGTCAGCAGTTCCAGAAAATCCATTTCCGGAAGGGCGCCGTCCAGTCACCTGGCCCAGGACTCGCCCCCTGGCGACCATTGGCAGGCCTCGCGCCGACCGGTGAGCACCTGGTCCGCCAGCTGCACACGTCCGCCTGGGCGCAGCACGCGGTATGCCTCGGCAAGGGCTTTGGGCTTGTCCTGCACCAGGTTCAGCACGCCGTTGGAGATGACGAGATCAAAGGAGGCATCGGGAAAAGGCAGCGCCTCGGCCTGCCCTTCAGTAAAAACTGCGCTGTGCGCACCGGCGAGGCGGGCGTTCTCCCTTGCGCGCTGGAGCATGTCCGGGGAGAGTTCCAGGCCCTGCGCCTGGCAAGCAGCCTGGCCAGCAGCTTGGCCAGCAGTTTGTCCTGCGGAAACGAGCCCGGCGGCAATGAGGGTGTCCACCCCGGCGCCGCAACCGATGTCGAGCACAGCCTGCCCGGAACGCGGCAGCCCCGGCAAAAACGGATTGCCCACGCCGCAGTAGCAGGCGCGCACCGCAGGCGGCACGAGGGCCAGCAAGTCCTCGCCGTAGCCCAGGCCGCGCAGGCCTGCCTCTCCGGTGGGGTAGTCAAAAAGCTCCTGCAGGTCTTGGGGGGCGCTCCGGGCCGCGCGCTGGAAGCGCTGGAGAATGGCCTGGAGCTTCGGGTCGCCCAGGGTAGCCGGACCTGACGATGTAGCCGGGCCTGACGATGTGGTCGGGCTTATCGGTGTCGCCGTCGTCGCGACCGGAGCGGGAAAAGGAGTGAGCTTGGGCATGGTCAGCTCCTCACGATTGCCTTCGACCAAACCGTCCCGCCGGGGCTAGGCGGCAAGCCACGGTGGAAAAGCGGCTTCCTCAGGAAGTGACGCCAAGAAAGCGCAACGCGTAAAACGACAGGGCCGCCACGAGGGCGGAGGCCGGAATGGTGATGATCCAGGCCACCACCATGCTGCCCGCCACTCCCCAGCGCACTGCGGAAAGGCGTTTGGAGGCGCCCACGCCCAGCACGGCGGTGGAGATGACGTGGGTAGTGCTGATGGGCGCGCCGAAGTGGCTGGCGCCGGTGATGACCATGGCGGCGGCGGTCTCGGCCGCGCAGCCGTGGATGGGCTCAAGCTTGAAGATCTTGTGGCCCATGGTCTTCACGATCTTCCAGCCGCCGGTGGCCGTGCCCAGGCCCATGGCCCCGGCGCAGAACAGCTTTACCCAGAAGGGAATCTCGATGGCCGGGATTTCATGAAAAATGAACAAGGCCAGGGTGATGATGCCCATGGTTTTCTGGGCGTCGTTCTGGCCGTGGCTGGTGGCCATAAGGGCGGAGGAAACGATCTGCAACTTGCGGAATATGCCGTTCACCTTGCGCGGCTTGGCGTGGCGGAAGGCCCAGGTGAGCGAGATCATGATGAGGTAGCCGCCAAAGAAACCAGCCATGGGGGAGAGAAGCAAGGGAATGAGGACCTTTTGGAAAATGGAGACGAAATTCAGCGCGTTGAACCCGCTGTAAGCCACGGCGGACCCCATGAGCCCGCCGATGAGCGCGTGGGACGAGGACGAGGGCAGGCCCAGGAACCAGGTGAGCAGGTTCCAGAATATGGCTCCCAGAAGCGCGGCCAGCACCAGCGTTTGGCAGCCCATGACCATATCGGCGTTGACGATGCCGCTGCCGATGGTCTTGGCCACCTGGTCGCCCATGAACGCGCCCGCGAAGTTGAGCGTGGCGGCCATGACGACGGCCAGCTTGGGCGAAAGAACCTTGGTGGAAACGATGGTGGCGATGGCGTTGGCGCTGTCGTGTGCCCCGTTCGTGTAATCGAAGAAGAGGGCAACGGCCACGATGGCCACGAGGAGCATGGGGACATCAGGCATTTTTCAGCACCACGCCTTCGATGGTGTCGGCCAGGGCCTCGGCCTGGTTCACGGCCTGCTCGATGCGGTCGTAGATGTGCGTCCATTTGACGATCTCCATCACCGAGGTGAAGTCCGTGAGCTTGATGTCGTACACCTCGCCCAGGGCGACCAGCAGCAGCATCTCGCACTCGTACTTCAGCGCCTTGACCTTCTGGGCGCCTTCCTCCACGGGCTTGCGCTCGCGCAGGCGGTCCAGCATGCGGCCGCCCTCCTCCACCATCACGGTGAGGTTCTTGACCAGCTTCTTGGCCGGGAACTTGATGAACTGGAAGTCGTACAGGCCGATGCGGGTGGAGATGGCCTTGATGAGGTTCAGGAGGTCTTCCTGGGCGATATTGATGTCGTGGATGTCTTCGCGGTCGATGGGGGTGATGAAGGTGAGGGAGAGCTGCTGGGAGATGCGGCGCGAGATGCCGTTGCCGCCCTCCTCGATGATGTTGATGCACTTGCACTTGTTCTCAACATCATCGAACTCCTGGAAGATGCTGTTGAGCACGACCACCGCCTCGCGCAGCTTGGCGTTCTGCTCCGTAAAAAGCTCGAAAAACTGGATTTCCTTGGGGAAAAAGCTGAAGGCCATGAGGTCTCCTTGCGCCGCGGGAGTGGATAAGGGGGCGCTGCCGAACGACAATCGCAGCCTCCTGCACACGGGTGCGGCTTCTATACCCTCGTCGGGGCCGTCTGCCAAGCCCCCGATTTGCCCCTGGCCATGCTGATGTGCCGCCCGAAACCAAGGCCGGAGTTTCTTGACAGCCCTGCGGGAATTGCAGAGAAGCTAAATACGACAAGGACTGTGATGCCCTCGGCCCAATGCGGAATGGCCAAGCGTGAAACAGCAGTTCTGGAGGATGGCCACCGTGAAAGCACAACCCCGCAAAACGGACGCGCAAAAGAAGAAAGCCGGTCCTTTTCAGAACCGGCTTTCGGGAGTTTCGTGGTGGGTCACCAAGGAATCGAACCTTGAACCTCCGGATTAAGAGTCCGCTGCTCTACCAATTGAGCTAGTGACCCACGAAGTGCGTTGCCGTTGCATCAGCGCCGCGAAGAGGGTGTTTATATGCCGTGCATTTGTTTGTCAAACATATTTTCCCAGGACTTTTAGAAAATGCTGAAAAAAAACTACATTACACTGATTTTATTCGCATTATTTATTTCACTTTCTCACGCCACCGCTTTTGGGCAGCAAAGGTACGAGGATTACCCCCTTTCCTACCAGTGGCAGACCTTCTCCGCCAAGGCGGAGGAAGGCGCAAAAGCGTTGCGGGTGGCCGTTTTGTGGCTCGAGCCCGACAAAGGCTGGTACACCTACACCCAGTCCCCTGGGGGCATCGCAAAGCCGACGCGCATTAGCGCCAGCGCCCAAGGGGGCAAGTTGACCCTGGCCACGGTGTACCCGCCGGGCAAGGCCAAGGACGACCTGCTCTCGCCCGGAAACATCGTCAACGTCTATGATGGGCGCACGCCCATTCTGTTCCCGCTTCCGGCCGGGGCGGCCCTGCCCATGCCCCTCCAGGCGCGGCTGGAGCTCTTGCTGTGCTCCAAGGACAAGTGCCTGCCAACGAACATCGAGCTGGCGCACACCATCTCCGCCAAGGACGTTCTGCCCGGCGCGGAGAAGCAGCCCTGGTGGCCGCTGGTCTCGGCGCAGATGCAGCGCCTGGCGGCCAAGGCTGTCGCCGCCAGCACACCTCAGGCAAACGGACCGGAACCCAACGCAGCCCCACAGCCGCTGGAGCCCAACCAATCCGAAGCGCTGGCCCCCGCTGCAACATCTGCCGAGGCGGCGGCCCAGGCGGCTCCCCAAGCGACGGGAGCGGACTGGTCTGGCCTGAAGCCGCGCTACCTGCAGCCGGAGATGGAAGTGGGCGGCCTGCTCAAGGCCATCCTGCTGGGCATGGTGGCCGGGTTCGTGCTGAACTTCATGCCCTGCGCCCTGCCGGTCATCAGCATAAAACTCTCCGCACTGCTGGCGGGCAGCGGGGAAACCCTGGAGGCGGTGCGCCGCGCCAAAATCCGGGAGCACTTCCTGTTCCTGGCCATCGGGGCGCTCTTGTACTTTCTGTTCCTCGGCATCCTGTTCGGCCTCACGGACCTGGCCTGGGGCCAGATTTTCCAAAAGCCCGAGGTCGTGCTTGCCCTCACGCTCATCGTCTTCGGCCTCAGCCTGAGCCTGCTCGGCGTGTTCACCCTGCCCATCATCGACCTCAAGTTCGACCAGATGACCACGCACCCGCGGCTGCAATCGCTGTTCACCGGCATGCTGACCACCCTGCTGGCCACGCCGTGCAGCGGGCCCTTTTTGGGCGGGGTGCTGGGCTGGGCGCTGCTCCAGCCGCCGCTGGTCATCACCACCGTGCTCCTCAGCATCGGCCTGGGCATGGCCACACCCTACCTCTTGATCTGCGTGTTCCCGGCCCTGGTGCGCTTTTGCCCCAAGCCCGGCCCCTGGACCGGCCATGTGGAGCGCGCCGTGGCCCTGTTCCTCATGGGCACGTGCATTTACCTGTTGAACATCCTGCCGGAGTCCATGGTGCTCTCGGCCCTTGTGTTGCTGCTCATCACGGCGGTGAGCGCCTGGACCTGGGGCAGCGCGGGCATCGGCTTCGACACGACCCGCGCCAAGGTGCTCAAGCTGCTTTCCGTCACCATGCTGGCCGTGGGCTTGTTCTGGGCGCTGCAGCCCAGCCCCAAGGCCCCCTGGGAGCGGTACACCCGCCCGGTGCTCAGCCAGGCCCTGGGCAAGGAGACCGTCATCGTGGACTTCACGGCGGACTGGTGCCCCACCTGCAAGGTGCTCGACCAGACCAACCTCACCCCGGCGCGGCTGAATTCTCTGAAGGACCGCTACGGCGTGCGGCTGCTGAAGGCCGACCTGACCGAGGAAAATCCGGAGGCCCAGGCGCTGTTGCAATCCCTGGGCAGCAAGAGTATTCCGCTCTTGGCCATCTTCCCGAAATCAAAGCCGAACAGCCCCCTGGTGCTGCGCGATCTGTTCACCCCCGCGCAGCTTGAGGACGCCGTCCGGCAAAGCACGAGCGAATAGGAGCCACCATGCTGTCCTTCAACTTCCATATGCCCACGAACATCGTCTTCGGCCCTGGCCGCCTGGCCGAGCTGGAAACCCTCCCGGCCTTCCCCAAGGGCGGCAAGGCCATGATCGTCATCGGCCAGAGCGGAAACATCCTGCGCGCCGGGTACCTGGACCGCGTGCAGGGGCTGCTGAGCGCGCGCGGCGTGGCCAGCGTGGTGTTCGACGGCGTGCGCGCCAACCCCCGCACCGAGGACGTGGACGCCGCTGCCGGCAAGGCGCGCGAGATGGGCGTGAACTTCATCGTGGGCCTGGGCGGCGGCAGCGTCATCGATTCCGCCAAGTGCATCGCCCTGGCGGCGGCCAATACCGGCCCCTTCTGGGGCAGCATGGCCGCATCTGCCTGGGCCAAGGGCTCCGCCCTGCCGCTCATCGCCATTCCCACCACCTCCGGTACGGGCACGGAGGGCAACTCCATCGCCGTGCTATGCGGCCCGGAGGGCAAGCGCGGCTTTGTGCACCCCGGCTTCGCCCCGGCCATCGCCCTGGTGGACCCGGAGCTGGCCCTCAGCTGCCCGCAGCACCTCACCGCCATCACGGGCATGGACGCCTTCTTCCACGCCGCCGAGTGCTTCCTTTCCACCGCGCGCCAGCCCATGACCGACATGCTGTGCCTGGAGGCCGTGAACCTCATCACGCGCTTTCTGCCCACGGCGGTGGAGAACGGCGCGGACATAAACGCCCGCACTGCCATGGCCTGGGCCAGCACGGCAGCAGGCATGTGCCTCTCGCTCTCCTCGCCCATTTCGCAGCACGCGCTGGAATACTCCTTCAGCGGCTCCAACCCGGACTCGCCCCACGGCGCGGGCCTGGTGCTGCTGTCGCGGTCGTACTTCGCCAAGCTCATCGAGCTGGCGGCGGATGACGAGGAAACCTCGGACCGGCTGCTGAATTTGGCCATGGCCATGGGCTTTGGGCTGGAGGAGGACCCGGAGGTCCACCCCTTCCTGGAGGCGTTGGAAGCGCTCCTGGAGGCTGTGGGCTTGGCGGACCTGCTGCCGGAGGACCTCGGCTTTCAGCGCGGGCAGGTTGCGGCGCTCACCAGCGCGGCCATGCAGCTCACAGGGGCGCGGCATTTCGTCAACACCCCCGTGAAGATGACCGAGGCGGACGTGCGCGCCATCTTCGAGGGCGTGTTCGAGTAGAACGCGTTCAGGCGGGGGGAATCAGGACGCGGGGCTCCACCAGGAGCGCACCAGCTCCGGCAGGCGCGGCAGGCCTTCCATGCGCAGCCAGTGCACGCCCTGCTCCTTGGCGAACCAGGTGAGCTGGCGCTTGGCGTAGGCCCTGGTGTTGCGGTACCACAACTCGCAGGCCGCCTCCAGGTCATGCTCGCCCAGCAGGTGGGCCACAAGCTCGGCGCAGCCGATGCCGCTGTACCCCGGCGCCTCACGGTCCGGGCACTGGGCCAGGGCCCGCCGCACCTCCTCCACCGCGCCGCGCTCCAGCATCAGGCCGATGCGCGCCCGCAGGCGCGGCTCCAGCTCGCGCAGGGTGGTGGAGATGCCGACCTTGAACAGCTCCACGCCCGTGCCCTCGCGCTGCTGCTCCTCAAACCAGCCGGCAAGCGGCTTGCCGGTGCCCAGCAGCACCTCCAGGGCCCTGGCGATGCGCTGGGTGTCGTTTGGGTGCAGCCGGGCTGCCGTGACGGGGTCGCCCTTGGCGAGGTCCGCATGCAGGGCGTG
>JAVBYL010000352.1 GCA_030824035.1 Humidesulfovibrio sp. | reverse complement strand
ATTCCGCCAAGGACTGTTCTGCCGCTGACTCTTCCAAGCCAGCCGCGCCCCGCACCCTGCCGCCCCTGCTCATGGTCCGCCCTGCGGGCGGCGTGCTTGGCGTGGACAAGCTGGAGGCGCTCTGCCGGTTCCTGCGCCAGCACGGCGTGGATGAGCTGCGCATGCCCGGCCAAGGTCTCGGCGTGCCGGGGCTCTCGCCGGAAGGCCAAACCGAACTGCGCGAACTGCTCGACCTCGCGCCCGGCCAAGACGGCCACTCCGGACTCATCGTGCGCGGCTGCCCCGGCAGCGCGGGCTGCAAAAACGGCCTGCAAGATTCCACCGCCCTGGGCCAACGGCTGGAGGAGCGCTTTGGCGCGCTGGAGCTGCCCGCCAAGGTGCGCGTGGGGCTGTCCGGCTGCCCGCGCTGCTGTGGGGAATCCCACGTGCGCGACCTGGGGCTGGTGGGCGGCAAAAACGGCTGGACCGTGCTCTTCGGCGGCAACGCCGGGGGCCGCCCGCGCCTGGCCGATACCCTCGCCAAAGGGCTCACCGACGACGAGGCAGTGGAACTCGTAGCGCGGCTGCTCGACCACTACCGCACCCACGCGACCAAAAACCAGCGCACCGCCCGCTTCGTGGAGGCCGTGGGCATCCAAAGCATCCGGGAGGCGTTGGGAGCGGGAGAGTAGAGGGAAGGGAAAGTAGAGGGAGACGCGGGGGAAGGGGGAAGTCAGGCTATGGCCAAACAGCCCCAAAGTGGCGCAGCCCTCCCGGCGGCTTTGCGTCGGGAGGGCTGCGCCGCATGTGTGGGGGGCCCGGGTGGGGGCCCGGAAAGACGAGTTCCCCCGGCCGCCGGAGGCATATTCTCCCCTCTGACGGTTTCGCTTACAAACGGCGGTAGGCCTGCGGAACCAGCGTCGCCTCGCCCGCCAAGGCGGCCCGGACGGCCTCCAGCCCGGCGGCCTTCTCCCTAGGCAGGCGCAGGTGCAGGCGCAAAGGGTTGGAGGCGTGGTTGGAAAAGAACTGTCCGCGCGTCAGGTTCGTGGCCTCCAGCAGCCAATACAGCTCGCGCAGCAGGCCAGCGTCGTTCTGGGGCGCAAACTCCCCGCGCTGCTGCCGGTCGTACAGCGGCGTGCCCGGAACCACCATGAGCGCCAGAGCGGCGGCCTGCTCCGGGTCCATTGCACTAAGGGCGCGGCCCGTGGCCTGGGCGTGCTCCTGAGCGGCCAGTTCATCCACACCGGCCAACCCCAGCAGCACGGTGACGGAAAGCTTGAGCCCCGCGGCCTTGGCCTTGGCCGCCTGGCGCAGGTGCTCCGCCACGTCGCCCCATTTGTTCATGGCCGTCAGCACCGCGTCCGAGCCGGACTCCAGCCCCAGATACACGGTGGAAAGGCCCAGCTCGCGCAGGCGCGCCAGTTGCGCCTCGGTTTTGAAGGAGAGCGCCTTGGCGCTGGCATAACTGGCGATGCGCGTCACCCTGGGCAGCCGTTGGCGGATGTCGGCCAACAGCGCCTCCAGGCGGTCTTGCGGCATCACCAGGGCGTCGCCGTCGCACAAAAACACACGGCGCACCTCGGGGTAGTCCTGGGCGGCGGCGCTGAGGGCGGCGGCCACGCGCGCCGGGGCCTTGAAGCCGAAGCGCTTGCCCTTGTAAGCCGGGCAAAAGGCGCAGGCGTTGTGCGAGCAGCCCAGCGTCACCTGCAGCAGAATGCTCTCCGCCTCCGCCGGGGGGCGGATGACCTGGCCTTCGAGGTCGAAGCCTTGCAGCACCACGGCCAGCCCCGCTACTGCACCTGGGTGGTGAGCTTCAGGCCGTACTTCTCGATCTTGGCGATGAGCGTGGGCCGCGAGAGACCCAGCAGGCGCGCGGCGCGGGTGCGGTTGCCGCCGGTCATCTCCAGGGCCTCGGCGATGACGCTGCGGGCCACGGTGTCCAGCACGTGCTCGTAGGCGCCGTCGCCCGCCTCGTCCATGAGCGCGGCGTGGATGAAGTGGCGCAGGGTCTCCTCCGCAACGCTTGGGTCGGAAACAGGCTGCGAGCCCGCGCCCTGGCTTGTTGCGGATGGTTGCGGATGGTTGCGGATGCCGCCCCGGCCGATGGCCTGGCGCATTTCCTCCGGCCCGATGGGACAGCCGCGCGAGAAGATGAGCGCCTTTTGCAGCGTGTTGGCCAGCTCGCGCACGTTGCCGGGCCAGCTGTGCCCCACGAGGATCGCCAGGGCCTCCGCGGTCAGCCCGGGGTTCTGCATGTCCATTTCCCGCGCCAGGCGCGCCAGGAAGTGCGCGGCCAAAAGCGGCACGTCGCCCTCGCGCTCGCGCAGGGGGGGCAGGCTCACAGTCACCACCTTGAGGCGGTAGTACAAATCCTCGCGGAAGCGCCCCTCGGCCACGGCGGCCTCCAGGTCGCGGTTGGTGGCCGCCAAAATGCGCACATCCACGTTGATGGGCTCCCGCCCGCCCAGGCGCTCCACCTGCTTTTCCTGCAACAGCCGCAAAATTTTGGCCTGCACGCTCATGGGCATGTCGCCGATCTCGTCCAGAAACACCGTGCCGCGGCTGGCCTGCTCGATTTTGCCCACGCGCCGGGAGCTGGCCCCGGTGAAGGAGCCCTTCTCGTAGCCGAAGAGCTCGGCCTCCAGCAAGGTGTCGGGTATGGCCACGCAGTTGATGACCACGAAGGGCTTCTCGGCCCGGCCGCTGTGCTGCCAAAGGGCGCGGGCCACCAGCTCCTTGCCGGTGCCGGACTCGCCGCGCACCAGCACCAGCGCCTCGGTGGGGGCGGCCTTGCCGATGGCCTTGAAGACCTCCTGCATGGGGCGGCTGTTGCCCACCAGCACGTCGGCCACCGGCCCCTCGGGCGCGGTTTCGCCATCGCCGCTTTCCTGGATGGCCACACGGGCGCGGGCCAGCCTCCCGGCCTCCAGCCCCTGGCCGATGAGCCGCAGGATGTCTGGAATGTCGAAGGGCTTCAGGATGTAGTCGAAGGCGCCGAGCTTGGTGGCCTCGATGGCCGTCTCGGTGCCGCCGTAGGCGGTCATGATGATGATGGGCAGGTTGAGGCTGATGGCGCGCATGCGCTGCATGGCCTCGATGCCGGTGATGCCGGGCATGCGCACGTCCATGACCACCAGGTCCGGAGCCAGGCGGGTCACCTCCTCCACTCCGGCCTCGCCGCTGGCGGCGGCGCGCACCTCGTGCCCATCGGCCTCCAGAATGCGGCCAAAGCTCTGGCGCAGCTGGGCGTCGTCGTCCACGATCAGGATCTGAGCCATACCTTCTCCCTGATGGGCAGCACGAGCACGAAGCTGGCCCCCTGTCCTTCCTGCGCGTGGCCGTCCTCGCCGTCCCAGGCCTCGGCCTGGTGGGCGGGCTTGGCGGGCATGAGGTGGATGTAGCCGCCGTGCTCCTCCATGATGCGCTGAGCAATGGCCAGGCCCAGGCCCGTGCCCTCCTCCTTGGTGCTGAAGAACGGCTGGAAGACCTTGTCGCCCAGGTCTGGCGGAATGCCCGGGCCGGAGTCCGTGAGCCGGAGGATGGCCACCCGGCCCAGGGGATCCATGAACCCGGCCTCCTCGATGATCTCGATGCGCCCGTTCTCGCCCATGGCGTCGCAGGCGTTGAGGATGAGGTTCACCAGGGCCTCCTTGAGCTGCTCCGGGTCCACGGCCACCTCGGGCAGGGTCCGCTCGCGGTGCACCCGCACGTCCACGCCGTAGGTTTCCAGGCGATGCTTCAAGAGCTGCAGGGTCATGTCCACCACGTCGGAGGGGCTCACGCGCTGGAACTTGGGCTTGGGCGGACGGGAGAACTCCAGAAAGTTGCGCACGATGGTGTCCAGGTGGCGGATCTCCTCGCTGATGACCTCGAAGTCTTCCCGTTGCTCGGGCGAGAGGTCGAGGCTGCGCTCCAGGCTGAACAGGCGCATCTTGACGCTGGTGAGCGGGTTGCGCACGCTGTGGGCCACGCCAGCGGCCAGCTTGCCCACCAGGGCCAGCTTCTCCGCCTGCACAAGATGCTCGCGCGATTCGCGCAGCAGCGCCTGGGTCTGGCCCACGTCGTCAAGCAGGCTCTGCACCAGGTGGCCCACGGCGCGCACCTCGTCGGAGTCCGCCCGGCCCTCCGAGCCCTGCGCCTCATACTCCGCCGCCCCGTTCTCGTCGGCCTGGGCCTCGGCCTTGGGAACACGGTGCGCGGCGTCGACGATGGCCGCGCCCAGGGCCAGCCGCCGGATGGGCCCCAGCACCTGCCGCAGCAGCACCCAGCCAAGCAGGATGCCCAGCACCGCGCCCATGGGGATGGACAGGAGCGAGGCCGTGGTGACCGTGCGCGCCAGGCTGCGCATGGCGGAAACCCCAAGGTCGGCATCGCGCCCGTGGAGCTGGAAAAGTTCTATGGCCGCATCCTGCGCGGCCTGCCGGTGCCGGGCCGCGCGGGCCACCAGCAGCGCGCCCTCGCCGGGGCGGCTTTCCACCAGCTCCTTCAGCTCCGCCGCTTGCTGCCGGAACCCCTCGTCCATGCGGCCGATGAGCTCGCGCCCGGCCTCCATGGGCTCGCTGGCCCGCAGTTTGGCCAGGGATGCGCTGATGGACTGCTGCCGCGCCAGGTATTCCTTGAGGCGCTGCGGGTCCTGCCGAGCCGCCAGGGCATCGGCCTCCATGCTCGAGAGCTGCTCCGACAGGGTGATGGCGCTCACCTGCTGGCCCAGGTTCACCTGGCGCAGAATGTCCGTGGCGTCCAGGTAGTGCCGCGCCAGCCAGTAGGTTCCAGCCGCGCCGGAGCAGGCGCACACCGTCAGTCCCACCAGCAGCGCGAACACGCGCCCGCGCAGCGAGGGCCGCACGATCATCGCCAAGCGCGAGAGGGTCGTATTGATGCTTGATCCGCCTAACTGCATGCGCACACCCATAGCCTAGCACGCGGGAATTGTCATGCGGCCCTGGCCCGGCCCGCCAGCCTGCCCGAGCGGCCTGGCCTAGAAACCCAACTCGGCGGCCTGGCTCCAGCGGCGGAGCCAATGCCGGGCACGAAACGCAAAAGCGCCTGGGAGGATTCTTTTCCCCCCAGGCGTGTGCACAGTGCGGACCAGACTCCTGGCCCTTTTGCCGCCCTACCCCCTGCTTGCGCGCAGGGCCTGCACCTCCTCCCTGGGGCGCAGGTAGTCCACCGGCAGGCCGAACAACTCAGCCGCGTGGCGGGCGATGGCATCGGGCTGGAAGTTGTCCAGGATGCGGAAGGGATCGCCCGATTGCAGCAGCGGCGCAAGGTAGCGCGCGGCCTGGGCCAGGTTCTGGGCATCGGCCTGCTGCTGGGCCCGGGCGATGGGCGAGGAATAGTCCACGCGCAGTGCGCCCTGGGGCAGCTCCCTGGGCCAGGGCGGCAGCTCCCCGGCGCGCAGCAGAATGTTGAACACCCGCTCGATGAGCGGGGCCAGGAACTCCGTCTGCATGCGGCCCAGCACGGGGCCAAGCACGCGCATCTTCTCGCTCTGGCGGATGAGCGCCTCGGTGGCGGTGGTGTTGGCCGCCTCCGGCGCCAGCTGGTCCGTGAGGAAGATGCTGCGGATGGACTGCCTGCGCCGCTCGGTCATGGTCTCGATGGCGCGCAGGTCCACCCGCACGGGCAGGGCCTCGATGCGGTCGGTGGAACCGGCGCGGTAGTACGACAAGCCGCCTGGGCCGGAGTGAATGGGGCCGAGGAAGCCGTCGTCGGGCACCATGAGCGGCGGGTCGGACATCTTCTCCGCCGCCATGAGGGCCGTGCGGCTCATGGCGTTGAGCACGCGCACGTCCGAAAGGGCCGTGAGGCCGGGGCCGCGCCCATAGGCCTCACCCGGGGCCTTGGACCAGCGCGGGCACAGGTAGGGCATTTCGCGGTAGCCGGAAACCTCCAGCACGCTACGCGTGGCCGCCTCCAGGGTGACGCTGGCGAAGGGGTAGTCCTGGGCCAGCGGGCTGTCCGGGTCGCCACCGTTGCGCGGGTAGGCCGCGCTCACCAGCTCCACCGGGGTGTCCGGGCTGTCCACCGCCAGCTTGCGCACCTCGGGCGAGCAGGCCTGCCCCCACTCGCGCCAGACCTGCAGCGCCGTGAGGCTGAAGCGGCGCAGCACCGTGTCCACCACGCCGCGCGCGTTCTCGGCCAGGCACATCTCGGCCAGGGGCCGGGCGCTGAAGCGCACCACCGTGTCCTCGTCGGCCTCCACGTGCATCACCGCCGTGCCGAAGAGGCACAGGTCCAGGTACAGCTCGTGGACGCAGGTTTGAAAGCCCGTGGCCTCGCTGTTGAACACCTGCAGCATGCGCTTTTGGCAGTGGGAGAGGAAGGCCCGCACGGCCTCGGTATCCGGCGCTTGCGAGCCTGCCTGCTGCGAGTTGAAACCGGCAAGGCGCAGGTCGAACCAGGCCAGGGCGGGGTTGGTCAGCAGGCCGCCCAGGGAGGAGGCCAGCAGCTCCAGGGCGTGGGCCGGGGTGGAGTCGAACACGGCCTCGTCGCTGGTGCGGGCGCTGCCGCCCTTGCCCAGGGCCGGGTGCTTGCGCGGCATAATCTGCCCGGCCAGCTCCTGCCAGCTTGCCACCCAGGGCGCGCGGGCCGCCTCCAGGCAGGAGAGCCGCCCCAGCAGGGCCTCGGCCGAGTTCTCCGCCGGCGCGGGGGGCGGCAGCAGGGCGGGTATGGGCGTTTTTTTACCGCGCTTGCGGGGGGATGCTGCGCTGTTCATTGTCCGAGCTTCTCCTTGAGGTTGGCGCGTTGCAAGCCTGGCGTGCCACGGTTGTCCGCGCCCATGGTGTTCCCGCCGCCCAGGTTATTCACTTCGGAGGAGCCGAGGGCCGAGCCCGCCGCGAGGGACTGCCTGCGCGCGGCCTTCAACTGGGCCTCCTCGGCTCTGCGGTCCTCCGCCCTGCGGGCCTGCGCGGCCTGCTCCTCGGCCAGGCGGTTGGCCTCGGCCTGGG
>JAVBYL010000105.1 GCA_030824035.1 Humidesulfovibrio sp. | reverse complement strand
GATGAACATCCCCTTGTCCTTTCCGCCCTGCGCCAGGCGCTGGGCCACAACTGAACCCTTTGGAGTGCCCCCCTGTGAGCAAGAAAAAATCCGAGCTTGAATATTCCGCCCGCAATTGCTGGGACGTTTACGCCTCCACCGCCGACCGCAAGGCCGTGGACGCCCGCGCGGAAGCGTACGTGCGCTTCCTCTCCACCTGCAAAACCGAGCGCGAGACCGTGGAGCACCTGCTGGACGCGGCCAAGCGCTCCGGCTTCAGCGAAACCCTGAGCCCCAAGTCCAAGGCCTACGCCAAGGCCCAGCGCGGCAAGACCCTGCTGCTGGCTCGGCGCGGCAAGCGCCCCCTGTCCGAGGGCTTCCGGCTCATCGGCGCGCATGTGGACACCCCGCGCATCGACCTGAAGCAGCACCCGCTGTACGAAGACAGCGACCTGGGCCTCATGAAGACCCACTATTACGGCGGCATACGCAAATACCAGTGGATGGCGCGCGAGCTGGCCCTGCACGGCGTGGTGGTCAAGAAGGACGGCACGCTGGTGAACATCGTGGTGGGCGAGGCCCCCTCCGACCCGGTGCTGACCATCACCGACCTTTTGCCTCACCTGGCGCAGAAGCAGGTGGAGCAGAAGGTGGGCGATGCCTTTGACGCCGAGAAATTGAACGCCGTGGTGGGCCACGAGCCCGCCATAAACAAGAAGGACGCGGGCGACGATACCAAGGCCAAGGGCCGCGTGAAGCGCCGCGTGCTGGAGCTTCTGCATGCGCGCTACGGCATCACCGAGGCCGACCTGTTCAGCGCGGAGCTGCAGCTTGTGCCTGCCGGGCCCGCCCGCAGCGTGGGGCTCGATGGCTCCATGATCGGCGGCTACGGCCACGACGACCGCTCGTGCGTGTTTGCCGCCTTTGAGGCGCTGATGGAGGAGAAGACCCCGGAGCACACGCAGCTGGTGCTCTTTTGGGACAAGGAGGAGATCGGCAGCGAAGGCGCCACTGGCGCGCAGTCGCTGTTCTTCGAATACGCCCTGGAGGAGATCATCGAGGCCTGGTCGCCCGGCACCAGGCTGTCCCAGGTGTTCGAGCGCGGCATGGCCATCAGCGCTGATGTCAACGCCGCCGTGGACCCGGACCACCTGGACGTGTTCGAGAAGATGAACGCGGCCTACATGGGCTATGGCCCGTGCTTCAACAAGTTCACCGGCCACCGGGGCAAGGTTGGCGCAAACGACGCCCACCCGGAGTTCATCGCCTTTTTGCGCAATATTCTGGACGAAGCGGGCGTGCCCTGGCAAATGGCCGAGCTGGGCAAGGTGGACCTGGGCGGCGGCGGCACGGTGGCCAAGTTCCTGGCCGTGTACGGCATGGACGTCATCGACATGGGCCCGGCGGTGCTCTCCATGCACAGCCCCTTCGAGGTGCTGAGCAAGGTGGACATGCACGCCACGGTCATGGCCTTCCGCGCCTTCCTCAAGAGCTAGGCGGAGGTCGCGCATGCCGGTCATCATGGGCACAGCCGGTCACATCGACCACGGCAAGACCACCCTGGTCAAGGCGCTTACGGGCATCGACTGCGACCGTTTGGCCGAGGAGAAGAAGCGCGGCATCACCATCGAGCTGGGCTTCGCCTTCATGGAGCTGCCCGGAGGCAAGGGCGGGCCCAGGAGGCTCGGCGTGGTGGACGTGCCCGGCCACGAGCGTTTTGTGAAGAACATGGTGGCCGGAGCCGCTGGCATCGATTTCGTCATGCTGGTCATCGCCGCGGACGAGGGCATCATGCCGCAGACCCGCGAGCACTTGGAAATCTGCTCGCTGCTGGGCATCCGGGCCGGGTTGGTGGCCCTCACCAAGGTGGACATGGTGGAGCCGGAGTGGCTGATGATGGTGCAGGAGGAGGTTGCCAATCACCTGAGCGGCAGCTTTTTGGAGGGCGCGCCCATTGTGCCTGTTTCCGCCCACACCGGCGCAGGCCTGGAAGAGCTGAAGGCCGAACTGGCCAAGCTCACGGACAGCTTCCAGCCGCATCGCCGCTCCGATTTGTTCCGACTGCCTGTGGACCGCGTGTTCACCATGAAGGGCTATGGCACGGTGGTCACCGGCACGCTGGTGAGCGGCAAGCTCCGCGTGGGCGACGACATCACCGTGTATCCCGGCGGGCTGGGCTCCAAGGTGCGCAACCTGCAGTCCCACGGGGCCAGCGTGGAGGAAGTGCAGGCGGGCAGCCGCACGGCGGTGAACCTGGCCGGACTGGAAGTGGAGCAGCTGGAGCGCGGCGATGTGCTGGCCCGGCCCGGTACGCTGTTCCCCAGCTATTTTTGGGATGTGGAGCTCACCTGCCTCAAGTCCTCGCCACGGTCCATCAAGCACCGCAAGGAGGTGCACCTGCACCACGGCTCGCGCGAGGTGATGGCGCGGGTGTACATGCTGGAGGGCGAGGCCCTGGAGCCGGGGCAGACGGCCATGTGCCGCCTGCGCTTCACCACGCCCCTGGCCGGGGTGTACGGCGACCGCGTCGTGGCCCGGTCGTTCTCGCCCCTGCGCACCATCGCGGGCGGGCGGCTGCTTTCGCCGCTGTCGCACCGCATCAAGCGCTTTTCCCCGGCGGTAGCCACCCTGCGCAGCCTGGGCACGGGCACGCCGGAGGAGGTCGTCTCCGGCCAGCTGGAGCTGGCAGGGGTGGTCGGCCTCACCTTTGGCCAGCTGCTGGTGGCCACCAGCCTGGAGTCCAAGGCGCTGGAGAAGGCTTTGCAGGTCATGGGCGGCAGGCAAGAGGCCCTGCAGTTCGACCGCGAGGCCCGTTCCTTCGTGTCCGGCAAGGTCATGCACACGCTCTCCGAGGGGCTGTTGGCCCATCTGGAGGGCTTCCACGCCCGCGAGCCCATGAAGCAGGGCATAGCGCGCTCCGGCCTGGCCTCCACCTGGGGCAGGCGGCTTGCGCCCAAGCTGTTCCATTTTGTGCTGGAAACACTGCTGCGCAAGGGCGGCATTGTGGCGGACCAGGAGGTGCTGCGCCTGGCCGGGCACAAGGTTTCCCTGGCCTCCGATGCGGCCACCCTGCGCCAGAAGCTGCTGGACGCCTACGAGTCGGGCGGGCTGACCCCGCCGAACCTCAAGGATGTGCTGGAGCCGCTGAACCTGACCTTCAAGGAGGCCTCGGCGGTGTTCAAGGTGCTGCAGGACGAGGGGCGGCTGGTGAAGGTGAAGGAGGAGATGTACTTCGTGGCCGAGGCCTTGGCCGGGCTGCAGGAGAAGATAATCGCCTTCTTTGCCACCCACGAGGACATGCACCCCCAGGACTTCCGCGAGGTCTCCGGCCTTTCGCGCAAGTACGCCATCCCGCTGCTGGAATTTTACGATAAGGAAAAGCTCACCGTGCGCGTTGGCGATAACCGCAAGCTCCGCAAACGCTAGGCGCGGCCGTGGCACTTCTGCTTGATTTTTTGATGGGCATGACGCACTGTGCCGCCCGGCGCGGCATGGGCCACCAGGTACTTGCGGCCTGCCCTGGGCAGGGACAACAAGCGCTTGCGCCCTGCCCTGGGCAGGGCCCCGGGGGGGCAAAAGAAAAGGCCCCGCTCATCGCGGGGCCTTGGGACTCTCGGGTGGGGTGAATGAAGGGGCTCGAACCCTCGGCCACCAGGGCCACAACCTGGTGCTCTACCAACTGAGCTACATCCACCTCAAGAGGAAGTGACTTGTATATGAACCTTGGCCCGGGGGTCAAGCGCAAAATGCGGAAAAATCGCACCCCGTTGCTGGAATGTAGATAATCAGCCGGGAAGGTCGGTCAAGGCATGGGCCACCAGATTTCATGGCCACCCCCCGGCTGGCTCCCAGTTGATTCGCCGCTGGCCCACTGCGGGGGTGTTGCAACACACCGGAACAGACAAAACAGCCCGACCAGGGGCTGATGAAAACCGAAAGGACGGACAATGGACAAGCTCATCATCAAAGGCGGCGTGCCCCTCAAGGGAACCATCAACGTCAGCGGTTCCAAGAACGCGGCCCTGCCCATCCTCACCGCCTGCCTGCTGGCCAAGGGCCCGGTTCGCCTGACCAACGTGCCCCGCCTGCGCGACATCAACACTACCCTCAAGCTGTTGAACATCCTTGGGTGCGAGACGACCTTCGAAGACAACGTGGTCACCGCCCAGGTGAAGGAGCTGAAGCCCGAGGCCCCCTACGAGCTGGTGAAGACCATGCGCGCCTCCGTGCTGTGCCTGGGGCCCCTGCTGGGCCTGTTGGGCGAGGCCAAGGTGGCCCTGCCCGGCGGCTGCGCCATCGGCGCGCGCCCGGTGGACCTGCACCTTAAGGCCCTGGAGCGCATGGGCGCCAAGTTCATCCTCGATTCCGGCTACATCCACGGCATCTGCGGCGGCCTTGTTGGCGCGCGCATCATGTTCGACTTTCCCACCGTTGGCGGCACGGAGAACCTGCTCATGGCCGCCAGCGTGGCCAAGGGTTGTACCATTCTGGAAAACTGCGCCCGCGAGCCGGAGGTGGTCGACCTGGCCAATTTCCTCATCGCCATGGGCGCGCGCATTCGCGGCGCGGGCACCAGCGTCATCGAGGTGGAGGGCGTGCGCGAGCTCAAGGGCTGCGAATACCGCGTCATGCCCGACCGCATCGAAGCCGGAACCTACCTTGTGGCCGGGGCCATCACCGATGGCGAGCTGAAGCTTGTGGATTGCCCCCTTGAGGACTTGGACGCCCTGGTGACCAAGCTGCGCGAAATGAATGTTTACGTGGAGAAGCAGACCGACGGCACGGTGCTGGTGCACCGCAACGGCCCGCTCATGGGCGTTGATGTCGTCACCCAGCCGCACCCCGGCTTCCCCACGGACATGCAGGCCCAGGTGATGGCGCTCATGTGCGTTGCCGAGGGCAGCGGCTCGATCCAGGAGAAGATCTTCGAAAACCGCTTCATGCACGTGTCCGAGCTGGGCCGCATGGGCGCGCGCATCACCCTCAAGGACCGCACGGCCATGGTGCGCGGGGTGGAGCACCTGGAGGGCGCGCCGGTGATGGCCTCCGACTTGCGCGCCAGCGCCTCACTTGTGCTGGCGGGCCTGGTGGCCAAGGGCACCACGGAAATCCAGCGCATCTACCACCTCGACCGTGGCTACGAGCGCATGGAGGAGAAGCTCTCCGCCGTGGGAGCCATCATCCGCCGCGAGCCGGAATAGGCCGCTGCGAGCCGGAACAGCCTGATCATGCGCCGCTGAGATCATGCGTTCCTCTGGCGGCAGGCGGAAATGAATACGCTGGAGCAGTCTCAGTCGTCCTTCGACGCCACCGCCGGGCTGCTGTCCTGGCAGGTGTACCTGCTGGCCTGGATGGCCGGGGTGTGGAGCCTGCGGGAGCCACAGGCCGCCCTGGCCACCGCCGGAGTCCTTTGGCTCGGCCTTGTGGTGTTGCGCGAGGGTAAACCCGCCCGCGCACTGGCCGCGCTGGCCCTCATGGGCGTGTGCTTCGGCCTTGGGCTGTTCCAGGCCCGTAGCGCCCTGCCGGAGCCGCCCGCCACTCTCCACGCCGCCTTGCAGGGGCGCGAGAAGGTCACGGTCCAGGCCACGGTGGCGGCTGTGGCGGACAAGCCGTATGGCCGCATCGAGCTGCTCCTTGAGGACGTGCGCGTTCTGAGCTCCGGCCACGCCCTGAATTCCGGCAACTCCACGGAGTCTTTGCCTGGGCGCGTGGCCTGGGACTGGGACGAGCCGGTGTACCGCCCGGCGCCGGGGCAAACCGTTCAGGCACAGCTGCGTCTGCGCCCGGTGCATGGCTTCCGCAACCCCGGCGGACCAGACTTCGAATGGCAGCAGCGGCTGCGCGGGGTGTTCACGCGGGCGTATTCGCGTGGCGAGGTCGAAGGCGTCGCCTGGGGACCACGGCCCACAGGCACGGGCGTATTTGGACTCACTGGCGCGGACGTGTCCGCTTGGGCCTGGGACGCCCGCGAGGCCCTGCGCAGCGCTGTGCTCCAAAAATTGCCGGACACCCAGGGCGGGGCCATCGTGCTGGGGCTGCTCCTGGGCGACCGCTCGCGCATCGACCAGACCACCACCGAGGACCTGCGCGCCGCCGGGTTGGCGCACACCTTGGCGCTCTCCGGCCTCAACGTGGTGTACGTGGCCGTGTTGGGCTGGGCGCTGGCCTGGCTGACGGGGCTCATCTGGCCTGGGCTATACCTGCGCATCCCCCGGCAAAAGCTGGCCATCGTGCTCTCCCTGCCGCTTGTGGCGGCGTATGTGTGGGTGGGGCAGGGCAGTCCTTCGCTGGTGCGCTCCGCGTACATGTTTGGGTTCTGGGGCGCGCTCATCCTGTTCGACCGTGGCCGCGTGCTGCTCGACGGCCTGTTCCTGGCCCTAGCTTGCATCCTGCTGCCCGCGCCTCTGGCCGTGTTCGATGTCGGCCTGCAGATGTCGGCCATTGCCGTTGGCGGCTTGGCCCTGCTGTTCCCCTGGCTGCGGGGGCTTATCGCGCCCGCGCCCGTCCTTGTAGGCAAAGCATCGCCGCGCACGCTTGTCGGCAGGGCGCTGGTCCTGGCCTGGAGCGGCCTGAGCATGACCCTGGCCTCCAACATCGCCCTTGCGCCCGTGTCCATCTGGTACTTCGGCGTGTTTCCGGTGAACATCCTGCTCAATCTGCCCTGGCTGCCGCTTCAGGGGCTGGTGGTGCAGATCCTTGGCATGCTCGGCATGGCTCTGGCGCTGGTTTCCCCGTTGGAACCCCTGGCCGGGTGGCTGCTGCATGCCGCCGCCTGGGTGCAGCAGGGTATGCTGGACGCCTTGCGGCAGGTGGCGGCCCTGGGCTGGCTGCCGGTGTGGACGCTGCTGCGGCCGCTGTGGCCGGAGATGCTGGGCGCCGCCGTGGTGTTCTGCCTTGTGCCCGCGTATTGGCGCAGGCCCCATGCCGCGCCCTGGGCGCTCATCGTGGGCGGGCTGCTGCTCATGG